>CAYOVC010000296.1:0-3995 GCA_964407305.1 uncultured Bacteroidaceae bacterium
ACAACGTTTCAGTCAGTGCATCCAAAAAAATACAATTCCGGGGTTACAGATCAGGGTTTTATTGCTGTGATTTCACCAGCTTTTCCATATCTTTACCCGAACCAACCCTGACAAGATGAACGTAACACGTACTTTCGATCTGCTCGATCGATACAGGCAACTGTTCCAAAAAGAAACCGCACTGGCCATAAAGCGACATGGCAAGTGGATAACCTGGTCAACCGACGCCTACATAGAAACCTGCCATGATGTGGCATACGGACTGCTCGAGCTCGGCTTCAAAAAGGGCGATAAAATCCTTACAATAACCAACAACAGGCCCGAATGGAACTTTGCCGACCACGGCATGGCGATGTGCGGCATTGTGCATGTTCCCCTCTACACATCCCTCAATGAGCAGGAGTATGGCTATATCATTGAGCACTCAGATGCGAAAATGGCCCTGGTTGCCGACAAGAAACTTTTTCAGAAGCTCTCAAATGGAACAACAGGAAAATTGGCCTCCAACCAAATCTACACCTTCGACGAAATAGAGGGTCTCCCATGCTGGACCACCATCACCGAAGCGGGAAAAAACAACAGGGAGAAATGGAGCAAAAAGCTCGCACAAATCAAGGACGCTATCACTGAAAAAGATTTTGCCTCCCTGCTCTACACCTCCGGCACCACAGGGAAACCCAAGGCTGTCATGCTTTCCCACGAAAACCTTGTGAAAAACTTTATTGCTGCAGCAGGGATCTTCAAACTTACCCCCGCCGACAAGTACCTGAGCATCCTGCCGCTCTGCCATGTCGGCGGTCGCATGGGCAATTACCAGACCCAGTACAGTGGAACAGGCATCTACTATCCGGAGAGTATGGGCACTTTCGTTACCGCATTGAAGGAGATTAAAGCCAATGGTTTCGATGCTGTGCCGCGTGTACTCGAAAAGGTGTACGACAACATCATCGCCAAGGGAAACCAGCTCACGGGCATAAAGAAAAAGATCTTTTTTTGGGCGGTCAGGCTCGGATTCAAATACAATGCCTATGGGAAAAACAGCTGGTGGTACCGCAAGCGGCTCGCCTTTGCCGACAAGGTCATCTTCACCAAATGGCGCGATGCACTGGGTGGCAATGTGCGGCTCGTCGGCTGCGGCGGTGCAAGCCTGCAGCCCCGGCTGGAGAAGCTCTTCTGGGCCGCCGGTGTGAAGATCATCAATATGTACGGACTCACCGAGACATCCCCGATCATCACCATCAGCAACACCGAAAATGGAAAATTTAAGCTCGGTACCGTGGGATCGCTCATCGACGGCGTGGAGCTGAAGATCGCGGCAGATGGCGAGATCCTCTGCAGGGGCCATAACGTGATGCTCGGGTATTACAAAGATGATACGATGACCAATGAGGTGTTCGACAAAGAGGGATGGTTCCATACCGGCGATATCGGTCACCTCGAAGATGAAAAATTCCTCGCTGTCACCGACCGCAAAAAGGAGATCTTCAAACTCTCCAACGGAAAATTCGTCGCACCCCAGGTACTGGAGGGCATCTTCAAGCAGTCGCCACTGATCGACAATATGATGGTGGTCGGCGAACACCGGAAATTCGCCAGTGCAATTATTATTCCGACGTTTGACCAGCTTTCGGCATGGGCCGACGAAAACAGCGTTGCTTTCTCCAACAATGAAGAGCTCATCTGTATGCCGGAGGTGCAGCGCCATATTCAGAAGGAGATCGACCGGATCAACAGGACCGTGAGTGATCACGACAGGTTGCTCCGTTTCCGCCTGGTGAAGGATGGCTGGTCGCCCGAAACCGGGGAGCTCTCCCCCACCCTGAAACTGAAGCGAAAAGTGGTATCGGAGAAATATGAGAAGCTGATCGAAAGTATCTATTCCTGATCCCTAAAACTGCTAAGAATATTGAAAATTTTCTGAACAGAATAATTGACGTATTGAATGATCACTATTCCTAATCGCTGATACCGCCATGCATATTGAAGAGGTCGAAAACAGTCAACAGCAAAAAGAATTCCTCAGGGTTCCTAAGATCCTGTATAAAGAGGACCCTTGCTGGATTTGTCCGCTCGACCGGGAGATCGATGCCATCTTCGATCGCGGTAAAAACACCTTTTACAGGCATGGCGATGCCGCAAGATTTTTGCTGAAAGATGACCATGGCCGCCTCCTGGGCAGGGTGGCCGCCTTTATCGACGAAAAAACGGCATGGATCAAGGAACAACCTACCGGCGGGATGGGTTTCTTTGAATGCATCAACGACCAGGAGGCGGCAAACCTGCTGTTCGACAGCGCGAAAGCGTGGCTCAAAAAACGAAAGATGGAGGCGATGGACGGACCCATAAATTTCGGTGAGACAGACAAATACTGGGGACTGCTGGTCGACGGGTTCACCCATCCGGCCTATGAGATTGCCTATAATTTCCCATATTATCAGCAGCTCTTTGAAAACTATGGCTTCCGGACCTATTACAACCAGGAGGGGTTTCACCTCGACATCACCAAACCCCTCCCGGAGCGGTTTGAAAAGATTGCCCGCTGGATGGCAAGCAAACCGGAGTACACCTTCGAACATTTCCGGTGGAACGACATGCAGCGGTATGTGAACGATTTCGCCGGGGTCTACAACCAGGCATGGGCCTCCTTCAAAAAGAATTTCGAACCGATGAAACCGGAATACATCATCAACACCATTAAAAAGGCCCGCATGATCATCGAACCGGAGTTCATCTGGCTCGCATACCACAACGGCAAACCGATCGCCATCTACCTGATGTATCCCGACCTCAATATGATCCTCAGGCACCTCGACGGCCGGATGCACCTGTTCAACATGCTGAAGTTCCTCTACCTGAAAAAACGAAAAACCATAACCCGAGCCCGGGGAGTCCTTATGGGTGTGATCCCTGAGTTCCAGGGCCGCGGTGTCGAGGCGGTGATCATCCTCAAGCTGCAGGAGATGTTCAAAAGAAAACCGCACTACACCGAAATCGAATTCTCATGGGTGGGCGATTTCAACCCGAAAATGAAAAATATCTTTCTTTCCGTCGGAAGCGTCCCCGCCAAATCCTACAAAACATACAGGCACCTGTTCGATCGCAGCAAGCCCTTTAAGCGGTACCCGGTACCGGAATAATCGTATAAATCACATAAATACAGCTATACCGCAACAACCATGACCCGAATCCTAACAATGAATACTTAAAATCAAAAACCATGCAATACGATGTCATTATCATAGGAGGAGGCCTTGGCGGCCTGATCGCCGGAGCGAAACTGTCGAAAGAGGGAAAGCAGGTACTTCTGCTCGAGCAGCACGACCGTCCGGGAGGATGCGCCACCACTTTCACCCGGAAGGATTTCACCATGGAGGTAGGTTTACACGAGATGGACGGGCTCCATCCAACCGATGGAAAGATAAAGATCTTCGACGACCTCGGACTCTTCGATGGCGTGGAGTACCTCCAGGTACCCGAATTTTACAGGTTCTTTAACGGCAGAACCGACCTTGTGATGCCGCACGACCGTGAAGCGGCAACTGCGATGCTAAAGAGACATTTCCCTGAAGAAAAACAGGGCATCGACGCCTATTTCAACCGGCTGATGAACGCCCGCAGGATCAACATCCTCGAGCGTGACAAGCCCGATATCAGCATCGGGGAGTACCTCGATTCCATCTTCACCAGCGAAGAGATCAAGCTCGTGCTCCTTGGCAACCTCGGCTACTTTCACGACGATCCCTACACCCTGTCCCTCCGCTACTTCTCCATCGCCGAGAGCGCCTATTTCAATGGCCGGGCCAACTTCATCCATGGCGGCTCGCAGAAGCTCTCCGACAAACTCATGGCGGTAATCAGGGAGCATGGCGGGAAGGTCCTGCTGAGTCACAGGGTCATCTCCATCGAAGCAGACGGCGGAACCATTCACTCCGTCACCTTTATCAATACAGATCGGAAGAGCGTCGTGTAGGGAAAGAGTGTAGATCTCGGTGGTC
>CAYOVC010000297.1:0-3959 GCA_964407305.1 uncultured Bacteroidaceae bacterium
ATGAGGAGAACGGATGGCTCTACATTACCTATTCCTATTATGCCGGCGAAACCATCGACGATGGCGGGAGTACGGCTTTGATGCGGGCCAGGCTGAAGGGCGATGCGTTGGTTGATCAGGAGGTGCTCTTTAAGGCAACTCCGACCGAAAAGCGGGGGGCGCATTACGGGTCGAGGATTGAATTTGACCGGGAGGGGTATCTGTTCCTTACGGTGGGTGACAGGGGAAGGCAGGAGAACGCCCAGGATATTACCAATTATTCGGGTACGGTTCACCGGCTGATGGATGATGGCGACATCCCTCCCGACAATCCTTTTATTGACCAGCCCAATGCTGTGAAATCGATCTATAATTACGGTCACCGGAATATCCAGGGACTTGCACTGCATCCTGAGACCGGCGATCTTTGGTCTCATGAGCATGGTCCGCGCGGCGGCGATGAGCTGAATATTGAATGGCCCGGCAGGAACTACGGCTGGCCGGAAATTACTTTCGGAATCAACTATAACGGTACGATTATTACCGAAGATACTGCGCGTGCCGGTATGGAACAGCCGGTGATCTACTGGGATCCGTCGATCGCTCCCTGCGGAATGGATTTTATTGAGGGGGATGTATACCCGGGCTGGGAGGGTGACCTGCTGGTTGGATCGCTGCGGTTTAAGTATGTGCTTCGGTGCGAAATGGAGAACAATAAAGTGGTTCACCAGGAGCGACTGGTAGAGGGACTCGGAAGGGTACGTAATGTGAAGCAGGGTCCGGATGGATATATTTATGTCGCTGTTGAGCGGCCCGGTAGGATTGTCAGGTTGGTGCCTCAAATCTGATAATCACATCTTGCCACCTGGGATCCGCATGGCCCAACCGGGTGGATCAGGTTTGGCTTAAAGGAATTGATGTTTGCCTGTTTTAACATTGCTAAAATCGCGTTAAGTTATTTAATAGGATTTCAGTTGACCATATAAACCAAGCCTTATGAAGCAATCCGTTTACACACTCGCGACAATGATCATGTTGAGTATTCTTCCCTTTGCATCAGCCGGTCAGAATCCCAGGGAAATAAAGCATTTGTTCAGGGATGCTGAGTATTACTACCTCATGGAGGAGTACGAACGGGCCATTGTATCCTATGATAAACTACTTGCATTGGATCCGGAAAACAGCAACGTGCATTATCTTGCAGGGTATTGTTACCTCAATGCTATTGACAACAAAGCCCAGGCTATCCAACATCTTGAGCGCGCGGTTCAGAATGTTACAAAGGATTACAGGGAGGGGTCCTACAAGGAGATAAGAGCACCGATACTCGCCTGGTTTATGCTCGGTCGGGCCTATCATATCAACAATGAATTTGACAAAGCCATTGAAGCTTACCGGGAGTACAGGGGCATGCTTGATTTTGTGCAGTTTGCTGAAATTGAGTATGTAAAAAGAAATATCAAGGCATGTGAACTGGCCGAAAGCATGATGCAATCGCCGGCAGATGTTTCGTTCATATCGATGGAGGATATCACAGGCCAGAACTACCCCTGCAGTCACCCGGTAGTCTCCGGCAACGATTCAGTGATGATCTTTGCCATTACCAAACCCTCGGGAAAATCCATGGCGATGGTAACAAAAAATAGAAACGGCTGGTCAAAACCCAGGATCATTGATGCCGATATCGATTTGAAGGGTAATTTTTTTCCTGTGTCTCTATCCTATGATGGTAAAGAGCTGTTTATCGTGTACCAGGATTATATGCTTTCGGATATATTTGCAAGCAACTACAACGGCCGTCGCTGGTCACGGGCAGAACCACTGGGAGGCAACATCAATACGCGATCCCTCGAGACCCATGCCAGTATAAGTGGAGATGACAGTACGCTTTATTTTACCAGCGACCGGAAAGGGGGATGGGGAGGTATGGATATCTACCGTTCGGTGAGGGATGCATCGGGAAAATGGCAGGAGCCCGAGAACCTGGGCTTTGGGATCAATACATACTACAATGAGGAGACGCCTTTTATATCTCAGAACGATTCGGTGTTGTATTTCAGTTCGGAGGGGATGAATACCATGGGAGGATCTGATGTGTTTCTTACGAGGATGGATGAGCAAGGATTTTTTTCTGTACCACAGAACCTGGGTTTTCCGATATCCACGACGGACGATGACCTGTTTTATAATCCTGGATGGCAGGGAGTCAGGGGTTATATTGCACGACAACCGGAGAATGACCCTTCCAACAGTGTGATCTTTGCTGTTGTAAGCGGCACTGAGGCGATGGACGATGGTGCAGCTGTAAGGACAGTGGTGGATACAAAATCTGGCGCTGAACGAAAGATTACAGATTTCTATTACATCATGAACAATATCCTTTTCGACTTTGATGATTACCGGCTGAATGATGCGGCGATCAGTGAGGTGGAGCGTATATATGCCATGATGCAGCGGCATCCGGAGGTGGATATTGAGCTGACCGGAAGGACAGATTCCAGGGGGAGCGCTGAATATAACAGGAAACTCTCACTGTTGAGGGCCGAAAGTGTGCGGAATTATCTCGTTCAGAGAGGAATTGAAGCGGAAAGAATCACTGTTTTGGGGGTGGGACAGGATGATCCGGTAGCGATTAATAAATATGAAGACGGATCGGATGCACCCGAGGGCCGTCTGCTGAACAGGAATGTCTCGATCCGGATCCATAACCTGAAGGACCAGCAGGTGAGGATGGCTGAGGTTTTTGTTCCGGACCGTCTTGTACCAGTTAATGAAAGGGTGTTTACAGTTCTTTTACTGGAAAGTGAGAATTTCCTTGATACCATCCCGGAAGCAGTGGAAGGATTGCCTGTATCGCTTGTATTTACCGACAGGTCGAAAATGTACACCCTGGGAAGTTTTAACGACCGGACAGATGCACGTGCAGTGCTGAATGAAGTGCTTGATAAGGGGTATCCTGAGGCATATATCATGGAAAAGCGAAATTTTGAAAGCACGATCAGGAAAAGGACATTTGGCGACCAGGCCGATATATTGCATTATACGATCCAGATCATCGCATTGAAGAACCCTGTGGATCCATCATATTTCAAGGATCTGAATGTGAGGCAGTTTGTTGGTCAGGATGGGTTCCACAGGTACGTATTCGGACTCTTTGAGAGTATTAATGAAGCGCTTGAGGTGCTGCCCCTGGTGAAGCAAAAGGGATACGGATCGGCATTCATCAAACCCATGTCACATTACGAAAGAATTTCAGTGAATTAAAGTTTCACCTGCTGGTACTGTTTAAACCATCGCAGTTGCATAAATATACAATTCGCTTCTTTGGCTTTGGTAGGTGACTGCATGCGGGGCAGCAGGGGTGCAGGGCATCCTGGTAAAGCCGGATGATAATTGATCACATACCATTGCTACTGACTTTGTATAAATAAAAGAGACTGTCAGCCCGTGACAGTCTCTCTGATAAATCCTGGTGAATTTTAAGCGGAATGCACTTTTCAGCATCCAAATTCTCTGGCATTCAAATTCTCTGGCATTCCGGTTATTCAACCTTTCTGATTCCCTTTAAGAGATTTTGATCTCTTTCGGGGGCTTTGGTTTTACCTCATCCTTCTTGGGCAGCCTGATATTCAGTATGCCGTCGTTGTATGAAGCCTTGATCTTATCAGCATCAACTATACTCTGAGGTACAGTGAATGAACGCTGGAATGACTGGTAGCTGAATTCCCTGCGGGTGATTTTTTCTCCCTCTTTCTCCTCTGACTCATTCTTACGCTCTGAACAGATCGTCAGACGGCCATTTTCATAATTGAGTTTGAAATCATCTTTTTTCATTCCCGGTGCTGCAAGTTCCAGCATAAATTCGTTATCATCCTCTCTGATGTTCACTGCAGGCAGCGTTGAGTTGGTGCTTGCAAAGTTCGAATTGTTCCAATCCATTACATCACCTTCAAAAAATCTATCGAGTAATGAAGGAAATG
>CAYOVC010000298.1:0-3944 GCA_964407305.1 uncultured Bacteroidaceae bacterium
TGCAAATTCTTTAAGAGATAATTTGACTTAAAATTTGCTACGCTTTTTTTCTTTTCAGCAAGATAAAAGTTTTCATTGTAGTCATTTTCCATGAACTGATAGGTAGCCAATGCCTCATAGGCCCACCTTGCAGTAATAATTTCTCCATAAAACGGGATCCTGTCTGGTGCGGATATTTTCGGGTTAAGGTTTTCGAATTTAACGATGATCCCACTGAGAATAATTTGAGGAATAACAAGAAACGGGATAAGTATATAGATTGTTACTACCGTTTTAAAGCTGTCAGAGATCAGCAGCCCCATCACATTCGCTGCAGCCCATGCAGAGAATAAAACGAGCCAATATTCAAAATACATTCCCCTGATCTCCATAATTGTGTTCCCGATCAATACAAACATTGCTGCCTGTATTGCTGAAAGCAGGAACTGCACGGCCACCTTTGATAACAGATAACCCGACCAGCTCAGGTTGAGAAATGCTTCCCTTTTCAAGATCTTCCTGTCTTTAATAATCTCTTCAGCACTTACTGAGAGTCCCATGAAAATGGCCACTATAACGGACATAAAGATATAAACCGGAAGATTGGTGTTCTCTGCAAGTGTATAGTTGAATTTATTGGTGACACTAACGCTGTAATATTTTACAATAAAGGCAAGCAAAAAAGCCAGAAGGGGAGCTTCGAGTAAGTTGATGGCCATGTATTGTGTGTCACTGATCTTTTTGAGGATGTCTCGTTTAAGAAAAACTGTAAACTGACGGAAACGCGGCGGGATTTTGAATGAAATTTCCGGCAGATCTTCTTTCGTGGCGGTGGGCTGCTCAGACTCCTTATACTCCTCCTTGAAATATTTGCTCCATTGCTGGGGTGAAATTTTTCGGGTATGGGTTAGTTTTCCATATTCATCGAGCACACTGGTCTCAACAATATTGAAAACCTGCTCCGGGTTGACGTTACCGCATTCATGACATTCACTTTCATTCCAGTCGGCGTGCTGTACCTTGGTCTTGAAATACTGTATGGAATCTATCGGGTTTCCATTGTATATAAGGTACCCTCCCGTATCCAATATCAGCAGGCGATCGAACATTTTGAATATATCGGATGAGGGTTGGTGTATGACCACAAAAACCAGTTTTCCTTTCAGTGATAGTTCCTTTAGCAAATCCAGGATGTTTTCACTGTCCCTGCTTGAGAGTCCGGATGTAGGTTCATCCAGGAACAGTACAGCTGGTTCCCTGATCAGTTCAAGTGCAATGTTGAGCCTTTTCCGCTGCCCGCCACTTATTTTTTTATTCAAAGGGGATCCAACCTGAATATTGCGAATCTCAAAAAGCCCCAGGTTTCTCAGTACACCATTTACCGTTGACTCAAGCTGCTCCTCTGAAAAGTCGTCGAAACAAAGTTTCGCGTTGTAGTAGAGATTTTGGTATACTGTCAACTCCTCAATCAGGAGATCATCCTGGGATACAAAACCGATAATTCCTTTTACTGCAGGATCTTCGCTATGAATATCAGTCCCGTTTATAAGCACCTGGCCACTACCGGGCCTGGCCGATCCGTTCAAAACGTTAAGAAGGGTTGATTTACCGGCGCCACTGGCTCCCATGATGCCTACCAGTCGTCCGGAAGTTTCCGTGAAATTTATATCATGAAGTCCGATCGTGCCATTGGGAAATTTGTATCCGATATGATCGGCCTGGAAGACAATTTTTGATTTGATCCTGTCTTCAACAAATGAACTGACAATATCGCTGTAGTAAATGGGAATAATCTGTTGATTTCTTATTGAGGCACCGGTATTGAGGGGATAGGTTTTATACTGTTCAAGCAACTGGCCGTTAATGTACATTTCGGCCTGACCAATGTATTTGACGAAATAAAGATTTGTTGAAAGTATATGAATCACCCTCACCTGTCCGGAAATATTCCTCCTTTGAATATGTTTTGCCCCCACCGGAAGATCCCTGCCCTTTTCTGTATTATCAACAAAAAGATAATGCGAAGATGCAATGAGCTTGTTATCATTCAGCACAAATTCCCTGATGGAATCATATTCATCACTATCTATATTAAATGTGTCGGACACCGTGGTTACGAATTCCATCTCCTGCCCCGATGCCACCTCCGCATCTGATTTTATAAATTCCAGTAGCTGAATAAGAAATACAACTTTCTGTTGCTGTGTTAACTCTTCGTTGATGTTTGTACATATTTTCAGTACCCTGACAGACCTTCTTGAAAGGATCCTGCTTGCTTTTTGAGACTTCACCTGATCCTCTTCGGCAAATTTTTTGACAAACTCGTCATATGCCTGCAGAAATTCTTCTGCAAGCTCCTTGTTCAGTTGTTTGATCAGAAAAGATTCAACAATGGCCCTGCGTTCATCTGCAGAGCTTTCTGGTCTGGCAATTATTGCAAAAAGCTGCATAAGGGCCTTCAGGATCTTCTCGCTCATATTAGTTGCCTTTTAGTATCTAAAAGATGTAAGACGCTTATTCCAGCCGAAGATAATAAAATAATAGAAAAAAGTGTGCTATAGGGATGCATGCAACGCTCCGCGTGTTCATCCGGAATCAGGACCAGAGATATATGATAAGAAATAACAATGGTATCACGATACCTGTCGTTAAAAGAAGAGCACTTTGCCCGCGGATTCCTTTTTTACCACTTGACATCAAAAGTCCGGTGATAGCCAGAACAACCAGGGAGAATGCAAAAAGATCAGAAAAATAGGTCCACAGTTTTTTTGGTTTATTATAGTGAAGAAAATTCACCTCCCTGAATACCTTCCTGTTTCTGATTTTAACAATTTGTGATTCACCAGTTTCGAGATTAATTGAGATGTGCCCCTTGTTGAGATAAATGATCATCGACAGGTCATTGGGAAAATAGTGCTGCTTGTAGTTTTCCTTTTCTCCAGTCAGCTCAAGTATCTTCTGAATATAAGCTTTTGTAACCTCATCCCTGCTGACAGGGGTTACCCCTTCAATATTCTCTGATCTTTCAATATGGGAAGGTGTCCAGTGCCTGGCTATATGGTGATTGAGCGCAATACCGGAAATACCATATACAATTGCCATTCCAAAAAACAAATAACCCAGCTTCCGGTGAATCCACCGGTTCCATTTTCTCCACTTCATGAAGTCAACTCCCGATAATTAAAAACTGTTAAATAATCTCTTTGTATGAGATCGCTTCCAAATGGTAAGTAATATCTGTAGTACATTCATCCGAATCCGAATTCTCCTTCATTTTTGCCTCAGCTGCACAATCTTCTTCATCCGAATGGTCGTGACCATCATGGTCATCTAATACTTTCACTGTTGCTATCATTTTGCCTGATACTTCAATTGTGCTTCCTTCCAGGGCAATATCAAATTCGGGAATAGATGAGGATGCTCTCACAAGTAGATGTGTCTCATTTGACTCATCCGTTAGGAACATCTTCTGCCCTCCGTGTCTGCAAATGTGTGTAACAAGCCCTTTTGTCTGTATCAGATTTTCAGTCAATTCACCTGCAGAACCTTCAATATTCTCAATGGCAACGAAGGTAGGATCTTCCGTAATTGAACCATTTTTACCAGATTGTGAATTGCAGGAAATCAGAAGTGCCGTGGTTACGATTATTAAAAAAACAGTTTTCATAATTTTTAGATTTTGTACAAAAATAGCATTTTTTTAATCCTGACGAAAACTCGAAATACACTCTTCCAATGTGTCATGTATCTCAAATACATGATGTAACTGAAGTACTTTGAAGAGCTCTTTTACATCTTCATTAAGATTACATATTTTGAAAGTTCCACTGCTGTTATTAGCTGCTTTTAATATAGAAAGAAAAACACTGAATCCGGAACTGTCAATAAATTTGATCCCTTTCAGATTCATAATAAGTTTTGTGCCTGGTGCAGTATAATAGCTTAGTAACTTCTCCTTCACAGGT
>CAYOVC010000299.1:0-1108 GCA_964407305.1 uncultured Bacteroidaceae bacterium
CGCTTCAGGGTCCGCTTTTTTGATATACTCCTCAACAGTAATTTTCGAATCCTTTGTGAACTCCTGGCTCAGCAGGGTGTTCTCCTTCAGGAATTTTTTTACCATACCCTCTGCGATCTTGTCGACGATATTCTCGGGTTTTCCTTCAGCCAGAGCCTTTTCGCGACCGATCCTCTTTTCGCTTTCGATGGTTTCGGCCGGTACATCATCCACGCCAACGGCAACGGGCGACATGGCCGCGATCTGCATGGCCACATCCTTGGCTACCTGCTCATCCACCTCCTTGTTGAATCCCACCAGTGTGGCGAGGTTGTTGCCGGCATGGTTGTATTCTTTGACAAAGCCAGCTTCCAGCTTGTCATAATAGGCCAGTTCCAGCTTTTCACCGATAATACCGGATTGTTCCGTAACCAGCTCCTCAATTGCTTTTCCCTCCATTTTCAAAGCTTTCAGCGCCTCCAGGTCGGACGGCTTTTCGGCGATGGCTTTGTCGAGGATCGACTTTGCAAATTTTACAAAGTCCTCGTTCTTGGCGACAAAATCGGTCTCGCAGTTCAGTGAGATCATGGCACCAAAGCCACCTTCCACCTTCGCCTGCACGGTACCCTCACTCGCTTCACGGTCGGCACGCTTGCTGGCGATGGCCTGACCCCTTTTGCGGATCGTCTCAATTGCCTTATCAAAATCACCTTCAGCCTCCTGAAGCGCTTTTTTGCAGTCCATCATTCCTGCTCCGGTTACTTTTCTCAGTTTGCTGACATCAGCAGCTTTTATTTCAGCCATCATTCTTTCTATTTTATGTTTTTATTCGGCTTTTGGCTCTTTCTTCTCCTCTTTCTCCTCCCCGGCTTCGGCCTTTACCTCTTTCTCTTCCTTCTTTTCTTCTTTGGCTTCAGCTTTTTCTTCCTTTTTCTCCTCTTTCTCTTCAGCTTTCACCTCTTTCTCTTCAGCTTTTTCTTCCTTTTTCACCTCTTTCTTCTCCTCTTTTGCTTCAGCCTTCACCTCTTTCGCTCCGGCTTTGTCCTCCTCTTTCTCCTCCCCGGCTTCGGCCTTTACCTCTTGGTCCGCTCTCTTTGCCTCTTTGGCTTCGCCTTTCTCCTCCTTTTTC
>CAYOVC010000299.1:1208-3933 GCA_964407305.1 uncultured Bacteroidaceae bacterium
TACCTCTTGGTCCGCTCTCTTTGCCTCTTTGGCTTCGCCTTTCTCCTCCTTTTTCACCTCATCTTTTGCAGCATCAGCAGCCGGTTTGGCATTCGCAGGCTTTTCCGCTTTGGCGGCACTCTTTCGTGGCCTTTGCGCCCTTGCTTCGGATTTGACCTCGCCTTTTTTCTCCCTCTTCTCTTTTGCAGCTCCGGCCTCTTTCTCTTTCTCCATCTTTCGTTCGCTCAGTCCTTCTGAAATGGACTCGCATACATAGTCAAGAATCAGTGCGATTGACTTGGAAGCATCGTCGTTAGCCGGAATGGCGAAGTCGATATCTTTCGGGTTGGAGTTGGTGTCGACCATGGCAAAAACAGGGATGTTCAGCCTGTTGGCTTCGCGAACAGCGATATACTCCTTGGCGATATCCACCACAAACATGGCTGCGGGCAGCCTGGTGAGATCGGCAATACTACCGAGCATCTTCTCCAGCTTGGCACGCTGTCGCGCGACCTGCAGCTTCTCTCTCTTCGACAGTGTGGCAAATGAACCGTCAGATTCCATCTTGTCGATAGAGCCCATCTTCTTTACCGCTTTTCTGATGGTCGGAAAATTGGTAAGCATTCCGCCCGGCCACCGTTCGGTAACGTAGGGCATGTTGATCGCCTTCACCCTTTCGGCAACAATATCCTTGGCTTGCTTTTTGGTAGCGACAAACAGGATCTTTCTTCCCGATTTAGCAATCTGCTTCAGTGCGTTGGCGGCCTCATCGAGTTTCGCCTCGGTCTTGTTCAGATCAATAATGTGGATTCCGTTCTTCTCCATAAAAATATAGGGAGCCATGGCGGGATTCCATTTTCTTTTCAGGTGACCAAAGTGTACACCTGCATCCAGTAATTCCTGAAAACTTGTTTTTGGCATTTGTTTAATTTTTGCTTAGGCAACCGACAGGTAGTTCACAAGGGAAGTCCTGCCGGTTTCGCATTGAATAATAAATATTTGAAGATTAACGTTTGCTGAATTGAAACCGCTTCCTTGCTTTGGGTTGTCCGGGCTTTTTCCTTTCCACGGCACGCGGATCCCTGGTCATGAAACCCTCTGCGCGGAGCTTGATTTTGTACTCCGGATTGATCTCTACCAGTGCCCGGGCAATACCGAGGCGCAGTGCTTCTGCCTGTCCCTTGATACCTCCGCCGGTAAGGTTGGCTCTCACATCGTAGTTGTTCTTGAGCTCCAGCAGGTTCAGTGGCTGGTCCACAATATAATGCAGTTGTCCGAAAGGAAAATACTCTTTATAATCTTTGTCGTTGACAGTGACCTGGCCCTTGCCTTCGCTGAGGTAGACCCTGGCAATTGCCTTTTTTCTTCTCCCAATTGTATTAATAAACTCCATGAATGCTTATTTAATGGTATTTAAATCGATCTGTTTTGGTTTTTGCGCCTCATGCGTATGTTCCGGTCCGACAAATACATGCAGGTTCCTGAACATCTCGCTTCCGAGCCTGTTCTTGGGCAGCATGCCCTTGATGGATCGTTCAACAACTGCTGCGGGCCTTCTGTTCATCAGGCTTTCAACGGTTTCCGTTTTTTGTCCGCCCGGATAGCCCGAGTGACGAATATACTCCCGTTGTGCAGCCTTGTTTCCGGTGAGCTTCACCTTCTCAGCATTGATGATGATCACATTATCACCACAATCTACATGCGGAGTAAAATCCGGCCTGTGTTTTCCCCTGAGAATCATTGCCACCCTTGATGCGAGGCGACCAAGAATCTGGTCGGTTGCATCTACCAGTACCCACTCTTTTTGTACGGTATCCTTGTTTGCTGAAACGGTCCTGTAACTTAATGTATCCACCTCTTTTAGTTTTTTCCTGATAAAAATTTACCACCTGTTTTTGTGGATCGCAAAAATACAAATCTTTTTTTTAATTCAACAACATATCAACAATTTATTTATTAAATTCTTAAGCAACAGATTTTCTGGAAGATAGAACAGGAATAATTCGCAGCAAACTGCAAAATTAAAAGGGGTTTTCAACAATCTGACGTTTTGCATACCTTTACCGTAGTTTTTCAAACGACCGGTCAATGAGAAAAGTACTTTTTATCGCCTGGGTTTTCCTTGTGCCGGTCCCTGCGTTGTCCCAGGGACCGGGATACGATCTCTCTTTTCAGCAGATCTTCGATAACAGGGAATACTTCTCCCGGTATGCTTTTCCGCAGACCATTTTCGGTGCAGGGATCAATGCTGCTCTGGTGTTCGAGCTTGACACCATCCACAGTTTTTCAGCGGGAGTCAGCTACCTCTACGAGCATGGCAGCACACTGTTTGGGGTCGATCCGCAGCCGGTTCTCTACTACCGGTATGCCGGTAAGCACCTGAACATGGCATTCGGCTCTTTTCCGCGGCACGACCGCCTTGCTTACCCCCGTGCCTTTCTGAACGATACGCTCAGCTACTACCGTCCAAACGTCGAGGGTGCATGGATCTCCTATGATAGGGGACCGGTGGAGGTGAGCGGATTTGTCGACTGGACAAGCAGGGTGTCGGAGCAGCGGCGGGAACGCTTCCTGGCAGGTCTCGATTCGCGGCTGGAGCATCGGGGTTTTTTCCTGCGGGGATCGGTGATCATGTATCACAACGCCAGGAGTTACAGTATTGGCGATAGTATTCCGCTGCAGGACAACGGGATCTTTTCGGTGATGGCCGGGTACGCCCGCGAGAGCGTTGCGTTCCCCTTTACAA
>CAYOVC010000300.1:0-3917 GCA_964407305.1 uncultured Bacteroidaceae bacterium
TATATGTAATTGCTTCTGTCACGTCTTTTGCTGGGAAAGACAGGTCCATAAAGTCTAGTTGTGGCTCAAGCGTTATCGTTGTCGCTGAATGGCGTTGACTACACGTTCAGTGACCCGCTCGAGGCCGTCGATGATCATGTCTGCGTTGTTGTAGAATGGTTCACGCTGATGGAGCATCTCTTTGATGGTTTGTCGCATCTCTTCTTCGCTTTTTCCTTCGAGGAGCGGCCGCTTGTTTTTCGACACTTTGAGTCTGCTCAGCAGTGCCTCAGGCGATAGTTTCAGGTAGATGGTGAGCCCGGATTGTTTCATCAGCTCCATATTGTCTCCATGACAAGGTGCGCCGCCGCCAGTGGCTATGACAACACGTTCCCTCTTGCTGAGTTCCACGATGGCTCTGCGTTCCTGCTCTCTGAACCAGGGTTCTCCCTGGGTGTTGAAGATTTCCGGGACGGTCAGCCCGGTGGTCTCCTCGATCCACTTGTCCATATCCACGAAATCATATCCCATCATCCGCGCAATCGTCTTTCCGTGGGTGGTTTTCCCGGACCCCATAAATCCAAGCAGGTAAATACGTTTTTGCATAGGGCTCCGGATTTTAAAAAAGATTCTCCTTACAGCTCCAACTTCATCTGACCGTTCGATTTTTTATCATCGTCCGGTTTGTTTGCCGGTTTTGAACTTTCAGCCTTTTTCTCATTGCCGGAAGACTTCCCGGGCTTTTTAGCCGTCTCTTTTTTCGCGTCTACAACCTCCAAAGGCACTTCATCAGGATTCTGTCCGGCCGGAGAAATCCTCTTCTCAACTACAGAAGCGCTTTTACCCGGACTCTCTTTTTTCTTATCCGGACCATCCTCTTTCGCAGGCTCTTTCTCTTTAGTTATGGAGTCCTCTTCCGCTGCTTCTTTCTCCTTACCTGAAGCTTTCTTGTCCACAGGTTCTTGCTTCTTACCAGAAGCTTTCTTGTCCACAGGCTCCTTCTCTGTTCCTTTGGAGTTCTTTTCCACAGCCTCCTTTTTCTCTTTCGAAGGAGTTTCAGATTGAATCACTGCAGGTTCATTAGCAGAGCCGTCATAATCTGTTTCTATCTCTGCACCGGAATCCCCCGGAGCTTCGAACGTTTCTTCCTCATCTATTGCCGGCTCTTTATCGGGCAGAAGTGGTTCCAGCTGTTCGATTACCTTCACTTCGTAGTTGGAAAGCCTCTTTCCCCGGGCCTTATAACTTTTTACACCGATATATTCTGCCACCTCAATGATCTCCGGATCCCGGTCCTTGTTTTTCCCTCCGAACTTCAACTCAAGCCGCGGGTATTCCACCTCCATGATCTGGATCAGCCTTGAATCGGGGTGGTCACCTATGAAACTTGTAAGTTTTTCGGTCGGTTCAATATGGAACCTCTTGATGTAATAGTAGTCCTGCTCCGCGTCGTAATAGGCGGCCGACCAGATCTTCGACGGCCTGTATTTTTCGATGATCTGCAGGTCATCCTCAAAATGATTTGAAAGGTCGAAGTTGGTGATTCTGAATGCACCCGATTTGGTGATGACCAGAAGGCGGTCCTCACCGGAGAATTCACCGAGGTAGTTACCGCGGGCATCGGCATTCAGCCGGTTGACATCCTCATCGAACCATATTTTTCTTCCTCCGAGCGTGGAGACGCCCTTCTCCTTCATGGTGATCTTATGGACCGCATGTTTGGTGAGGATATTTCCTGCTGCATTTCTTCCCTTGATTGTCAGCTCGCTGAAGTCCAGTTCGAATGTAGTTTTTTTCAGTCTTGGCCTGGGTTTCAGGCTGACTTTCACTGTTTCAGCCTCGCCATTCGGATTGACGGTCATATAGAGAATGCGTGTATGCGGATGCTCCTTGCCAATGTTGTAGGTCTTCTCCCTGGTCACACCCGTGATCGGACACCGCTTCATCATGGTATGGCTGGTGTTGCCGTCATAATAGACCACGTTGTAGATCGTCCGTTTGTCGTCCCGTTTAAATACGGCAACATACATGATATTTTTTCCAATAAAGAGTTTTTCAGCAACCCTGTTTATCACATAGGTGCCGTCTTTGAGGAAAACAATGATATCATCGATATCGGAACAGTCGCACACATACTCATCTTTTTTCAGTCCTGTACCGACGAAGCCATCAGTGCGGTTCACGTACAATTTTTCATTGGCGACGACCACTTTCGAGGCTACAATATTCTCGAAGCTGCGGATCTCTGTTTTTCTCTCCCTTCCCTTGCCATGTTTTTTCTTAATATTTCTAAAATACTCAATGGTATAATCGACAAGGTTCGCCAGGTTGTGTTTTACCTGTTTAATTTCATCCTCTATCGCTTTAATGATCTCATCCGCTTTCTTCACATCAAACCTGGAGATCCTCTTGATCTTTATCTCGGTCAGCTTAATGATATCCTCCCTTGTTACCTCCCTGATCAGCAGTTTTTTGAACGGTTCAAGTCCTTTGTCGATCGCTTCCAGTACCGCCTCCCATGTTTCACACTCCTCGATGTCGCGGTAGATACGCTCTTCAATAAAGATCTTTTCGAGCGATGACATGTGCCAGTTTTCTTCCAGTTCCGCCAGCCGTATTTCCAGTTCCGCCTTCAGCAGCGATTTTGTGCTCTCCGTGTTGTGTTTCAGCACTTCGCTTACGCCAATGAACCTTGGCTTGTCATCTTCAATCACGCAGCAATTGGGTGATATAGACACTTCGCAGTCTGTGAAGGCATACAGGGCGTCAATGGTTTTGTCGGAAGAGATATTCGGAGCCAGTTGTATCATGATCTCCACGAACTCAGCCGTGTTATCATCAATCTTCCTGATCTTGATCTTCCCCTTTTCATTGGCTTTGATTATTGATTCGATCAGAGTACCCGTTGTCTTGCCGAATGGAAGATCCCTGATAGCCAATGTTTTCTTGTCGATCTTTTCTATTTTGGCCCTTACTTTTACTGCGCCGCCGCGTTTACCATCGTTATACCTGCTGAAGTCGGCATTCCCTCCTGTAGGGAAATCCGGTAACAGTTCAAATTCCTTTCCCTGCAGATATTTTACAGAGGCATCGATGAGCTCGTTGAAGTTGTGCGGAAGGATCTTTGAGGAAAGTCCGACAGCGATACCTTCGGCTCCCTGGGCCAGTAGAAGGGGAAATTTAACCGGCAGGGCCAGGGGCTCTTTGTTTCTGCCATCGTACGACAGTTTCCAGGTAGTGGTTTTCGGATTAAAGACCACATCGTTTGCAAAAGGCGATAGCCTGGCCTCGATATACCGTGGGGCCGCAGATCCGTCGCCCGTGAATATATTTCCCCAGTTACCCTGTGCATCGATCAGCAACTCCTTTTGTCCCAACTGCACAAGTGCATCTCCGATGGAGGCATCGCCATGCGGGTGAAACTGCATGCTAAAGCCGATAATATTTGCTACTTTATTGTACCTGCCGTCATCCAGTCGCTTCATGGCGTGCAGGATGCGACGCTGCACGGGTTTGAGTCCATCCTGGATATTGGGTACGGCCCTTTCAAGGATGACATAGGATGCATAGTCGATGAAGTAATCTTCATACATCCCTGTCAGACGCGTGATCTTTACGCCGCTCTGCCCGTCCTCCCGGTTCCCGTCAATCGGTTGAAAATCTTCCGGTATGTTGTTTTTGTTATGTAACTCTTCGCTCATGGTCTCATCTCATCTCATGCCGCTAAACGGCAACCACATCTTCTTCGATCCTCAGTCGTTCGATAATAAAATCCTGCCTGTCGGGCGTGTTTTTCCCCATATAGAATTCCAGGATGTCGTGGATATCATCCTCCTTGCCCAGCTTAACCGGTTCGAGCCTGATATCCGGACCGATAAAATGTTTGAATTCATCCGGGGATATCTCTCCGAGTCCTTTGAACCTGGTGATCTCATGAG
>CAYOVC010000301.1:0-3912 GCA_964407305.1 uncultured Bacteroidaceae bacterium
TCCTGATTGAAGATTCTGATGTATTAAAACTGGGGGTAAATATTCCTGTTGCATCCCTTAACGTAACATATGGTGCACGATTAAGTGATTGTGAATGGCATCAAAATGTTGCTAAGGCTGGTGATGGTAATAATTTAAGGGGTAATTATTTAGGTGTATTGGCTTCAGAGCTTTGGTTATTAAAAAACAATGAGCAGGATTATTCTGAAACGCTAAAAAAACTATACTATTTCATGCTTGCATTGGAACGACTAGATGCTTATTCTGAATCGTTTATTCGGGCAGCGCAAGAATATAACATGTTTTACAATTGGAACAGATCTAATTGGGACCCCTCGGAGCACTATGTTGAAGGTGATATCAATGGATTTCAAATTCGGAATGACTTTGATGAGCAATATTGGAATGAGAATTGTAATTCCTTTCCAGATTATGTTAGCGATTTAAAGTCTGTAATGTATAATGTTCCAGGTCCATCATGTGGTGAGAATTATGATGAACGCGCTTTAAATCAGAATAGTCAGGATAATATAATACATATTATGGTAGGTCTTTCGCTCCTTCATTCTCTAGTAGGAATTGAAGATGTTTCAGGAATTCCTGTATTCTTTGAGTACCAACATATCCCAAATTATTTATCAAATAAAAATATAATAAATGGTAATTATGTCAATTTTGGTTTATGGGCTGAAGATTTTATAAAAAGATATTTAGATTATATTCAGAACGAAAACGGTAAATTTTCGAATGTATCTTCATTGATTACTTACTATATACCATTTCTATATCCAGGTTTTTCTACAAAATGGTATCTGTGGGATCCAGTTAGAGACCAATATGTATTTGAAGGATGTGGAAATGATGATGGAAGTCTCCCGGTTGTTCTTAATAAAGGCTTTTTGGATGCTGGAAATATTATTACAGGTAATGATTGCCTTGAAGAATACAATACAGATCATGGATTGAGATGGTTTTATGAATGGGAATTCTCAAGTACCTTTCTATCATTAACAATGAATAAACTTACAAGAGTAATTGGAACGCTTGGAGACTCAAAAACAAACACATTTGATATTATAAAATCTCAAAGATTCGATCAATATGAAGAATTTGAAGGAGAAGAAAAACTGGTGCCACTAGAACATTTGCCATTGATTTATATAGTAAACAATAGAAATAATTACAATAGGGAGGATTTCTATACAATAGGAAGTCCTGAATATGTGAATGAAATCAATTATTATGATAGTTTGCTTAATCTTGCTGAAGAATGTGGAGTTTGTTCTTATTTAAATTCACATTGGTCTGCTAGTTCAAGGTTAATTTGGCCCGAAAGCATCTCAAACAGAGCAGAAAGGGATATTAGATATACTGGATTAGATTATATGCTTCTGCACAATCTGCGGTATATTGCATTTTTATGGGAAGAATTTGATGATGTTATTGCAGAACCTTGGTATTATAACGAAACCAAAACTTTAACAGGAGGTGATATTTATTCGCAAAGTACAATCTTAGATAGCGATATAGAGTTTAAAGGCAGCAGAAAAATAGTTCTACAGCCTGGATTTACTGTTTATAATTCACATTTTATGGCTCATATAGAATCTAATACAAACGATTATATACCAACAGAATACGTGAAATTAGATGTTTCTGAATGTGAACTTCCAGAGTTAACTATAATGAAAAGCTTGCTTTCATCAGCTATTATTGATTCTACATTAATTGATTCTAAAGAAAATATTTTTAATAATGAGTTTAGAGTTTATCCTAATCCAATAAAGAATTACATGGCTTTGAACATTCCTTTAATAGGTGAATGTGAATCAATTAGAGTAATAATTTACAACTCTTATGGTAAATTATTATACGAAAGGATTTTTATGCCCAGTCAAAATCTAATAATTAATACGAATTCTCTTGAATGTGGCATGCTCCTTTTAAAGGTAGAATGTGGAGTTGACACCCATATTAATAAAATCATTAAGCTATAAAATTATGCCTAAGCATTTATTATTAAGATCTCTTCTGATAATTGTTCTATGCATTACCAAATCATGTGGACTATTATTTAATCAACCGGATAATATTCCCAAAAGGTATATTGTAGATTATGATATCGGTGACAAAATTGTCTTTTCTGATTCAGATTTGAATCGAGATACATTTGAAGTGACCTCTTATCATAAGTTTTATGATCATGATGAGGATGCTGAAATGTTATCAGTAGCTCTCAATAATTCATTTTCAACGACTATTAAGACTTTTTTACTTTTAATAATGCCAACGGAAATTATTTTTTCTGTTGATTATTATGGTCAGTATTTTCCAATTCACTGGAATGACCCAATTCACGAAATTGAAATTCATGACAATTTTTATAAAGATGTTTATATCTATGAAAATGATTTACAGGGAGATTCCGACACATTGTTAAATAAGCTGATCTATCATCCCAAAGATGGAATACTAGGATATAGATATGAAAATGGAAATGAATATTTAATGGATAACATTATTAAAGCTGAGGACTAAATTGGAATTTACAGGTTTAAAACCCACTCACCTCGTCCAGCTTCATTCGCTCTTTCAGTTTTCCTGACCCATACCTATGCAGTAGCCACTGGTAGATGGTGAAGGCCGGGAGCAGCATGCCGAGGAGGTAGATGAAGTCCTCCACGGGGATGGTGGTGATCCTGAGAGCAAGGTTTTCAGCGTTGTCGTACCAGACCACCGGGATGCGGGTGAGGTAACCGTTGACGATGATGAAGGGGATGAACGATACAAGATACGTGAGGAGGAAGCCCGAAAACCAGGTTTTCCATGTCTTCAGCAGCAGTTGCAGGGCGAGGAAAGGCAGTACAAACGCGATGGCTGTGAAGGTGTAGGTTTTTCCCCATACGAATGGCAGTGCAATGGCATTGCCGATCAGCAGCACCCAGATCACATACCTGGCAACCTGTGGAAAATAGAATTTCTTCACGAAATAGCGCAGCACTTCGTGGAGGAAAAAGATACAGTAGGGGATGATGAGGAAAAAGAGCCACTCCTCAATGGGCAACCCGAGGAGGTAAAAATCTTTGGTGTAGTTGTGGTTGAAACCCCAGACGCCCGCCCTGGTGAAAAAGACATCCCAGATGATGAAGGTGATGGCGGTAAGGATGATCCCGGGGAAGATGAATTTCATCTTGCGGTACATGAATACGCGTTTCTCGAAGCTTTGTGCCAAGGGATAAAGAATCGAGAGTCCCAATAACAAAAAATATGTCCAGGTTGTATCCATAATGAAATTGTCTTAGTTATTTGCGGCCCATTTGTAACGGTTCTTAGTCAATCTATTAGGGAATCTTATTTCAGTAATTTTCATATTTGTTTATCATCGTTGTTTTGGTACCCGTTGGTTATATTTTGCGTTACCATTTCAGTAATTTCAAATTGAGGTTTACTATTGTTGTATATGTAACTTCCTTTCCGGGTCAACATTGCTACCTGCAGCAGCAACACGTTCAGCAATTGTTTATTTCAAACCCAGCTTCACAGCTATACTACACCTGATCAAAATCCAGATCTTCCTGGAATCGGCGATCCGGTACCGTTTTTTGAAGATGTTCGTCGCATCGGTTTTTCGGATCTTTTCAAACAGCTTCAGGTAGTAGGTGTAGGAAACCAGCACCCCCAGCCTCGAGACATCATTCAGCTGCTTGACCCCCACGTACGCCTCGTCAAAGTCCTTTTTGATATCCTCCTCGATCATCCGCTTGCTCTCGTTGTTGAAGCTGTCCATATCGACCCCCGGAAAGTAGAACCGTCCGCGCTCCTCATAATCGGAGTTGATGTCGCGCAAAAAATTGATTTTCTGAAACGCCTCTCCCAGCTTTCTCGCCGGCTGTATCAATGCGTTGTAGGCCT
>CAYOVC010000302.1:0-3903 GCA_964407305.1 uncultured Bacteroidaceae bacterium
GGCGGATTTAGTTCAACATCATGTAAAAGTCATAGCCACTCAACTAAAGCTAATAAAATGGCAGTATGTTTGTAAAAGGAGCATAAGCCGAATCCTGCAACAAATAATGCATGTATTTGAAGCATGATATGCAACGAAAAATTTGTTAATGCAACGAATTGGCAAGAGCTTTATTTAAAGCTGATTTTTGGGCTATTTCACGTTGTTAATATTTCGTAAAGCGCTTTAACCCATTCATTCGAACTGTTCAGACTCTCTGTCATCACCAGCTCCTCACCACCGGCTTCACGGAACAATTCCTCGTATTCATGCCCGATCTCCAGGGTGGTCTCCAGGCAGTCGGCTACGAACGAAGCTGGCACCACCAACACCCTCTTTTTCCCGCTCTCCGCCAGCTCCACCAGGCGTTCATCGGTGAAGGGCGACATCCAGTTTCTCGACAACCGCGACTGGAATGCCACCGACCAGCGATCTCCCGGAATCCCACACTTTTCCGCCAGCAACCGTGTGGTGGCGAAACATGCTGCACGGTAGCAATAGGTACCATGGGAGGGCATCTCTTTTTCGCAGTTGCAGCTTTCAACGGGCACGTCCGGGTGCGACTTCCTGATCTGCCGCAGCGGCAGTCCGTGGTAGGAGAAGAGCACATGGTCAAAGCTCCCGGGATCATGCCCCTGTATGATCCCCGCAAAGCACTTTAAAAATCCCGGATGGTCGTAAAACTGGCCGATCATCTTAACGCCGGTAGCACCCCGACTGAAGATCACCTGTTGCACCGATCCGGTTGTGGAGTCGGCCCACTGCGGGTAGAGCGGCAGGCAGGTTACCGAGCTGTACCCTGCCACGATCAGCTCATTTACCAGCTCGCCCAACGACGGGTTTCCATACCGCATCGCCCCGAACACATCGGCCCGTTCCCCGGCCAGCTGCTGCAACTTCTTCACCAGCTCATTCATATGATGCAGCAGGGGAGATCCCTTTTCTGTCCAGAGCCACCTGTACTTTTTTGCTGAGCGCGGTGCCCGTAACGGCACGATGATCAGGTTCACCAGCAGCTTTCTCCACAGCCACGGCAGGTCAATCACCTTCGGATCGTTCAGGAACTCGCCCAGGAACCGCCGCACCGCCGCGGTCGACGGGTCATCGGGCGTTCCCACGTTCACCAGCACCCACGCCTCTTTTTGTTCTGTTTTTCTCTCTTTTCCGGCCATTTTTGTTCAATTCTTTTTTGCCGTGGTATGCTCAATGATCTGCTCAGCCACAGCAATCCCCTGCTTCACCCGGTCGGCCATCCCGATCCCGTCCCTGATGTTCCCCGCAAGCAGCAGTCCGGGATACCGCTCCTCAATGCTTCTCACCGCCGCCAGCCGTTCCCCTGTGTTTTTCTCGTACTGGGGGATCGCATACCTGTACCGGAAGATCTCCAGATGATCGGGCGATGCACCGCTCGTCTGCAGCGTCTCCCTGATCTCCTTCAGCGCCAGTGCTCCGATCTCCTCGTCGGTTTTGCCGTATAGCTCCGGGTGCCGCATGCCCCCCATGAAAACCGAGAGGATTGCCCCGCCCTCAGGGGCCCGTTCCTCGAAAATCGATGAGGTGAAGAGGATGCCCAGTGCATCTCTCTGTTCCTTTGAGGGGATCAGTCCGCCAAATGCGTTGAGCGGGATCCCCGGCCACTGCCTGTAAGCGGCCACGACCTCGATCACTTTGGCGTATTGAAGCTTCTCGAAGGGTTCCAGCTCCTTGGGTTGCAAAAACCTGAAGATCTCCCGCAGTGCATATCCCCCTGTGGTGGTAACCACCCGGTCCGCCTCGATGGACACCGTCTCCCCGTTCTGCACAAATGTGGCAATGTATTTTTCGCCCGACCGACTCACCTTCAGTCCGCCGGCACCCAGCCAGAAATTCTCACCGCCAACAGCCTCCCCGAGCGCATCGATCAGCTCCTGCAGTCCACCCTTCACCGAAAACACCTCCCTGGTGGCCCTTTTTGTCAGCTCATCCTTCGGCTCCTTCCGCTTTTTCACCGCGCCCCGGATGAAGCTCCCATACTCCTGCTCGAGCCTGTACAGCTTCGGCAGCGCGAACTGCGTCACCAGCCTGTCGGGATCGCCTGCATAGATGCCAGAGATGAATGGATCCACCGCATAATCGAGGTAGCTCTTTCCCATGCGCCGCCGCACCAGTTGTGCCACAGTTTCGTCAGGATCAGTGCCACGCTTCCTGAAAGGTTCGGCGAGGATTCTGAATTTATCATACCACGAAAAGAGCGGTGTTGCAATGGCTGATCGCAGTCCGGACGGCAGCGGATTCCACTTGCCGCCCTTCCAGATCCACCGCTGCTTGCCCCTGCTGTTGGCAAACTCGGGTGCGCAGCGATCGCCCAGGTCATCGAACAGCCGCACCAACTCAGGGGTGGAGAAAACACCGGTGTTCGGTCCTGCCTCAAGGGTAAACCCATCCTTGTGGATGGTCCGTATCACCCCGCCGATCCGCTCCTCTTTTTCGATCACCGCAACGGTTAATCCCGCCTTCACCAGGTAAAATGCCGTTGTGAGTCCCGTGAGACCGGCACCGATTACCACGACATCTGCTTTGCCTGTTCTTTTTTCTTTACCCTTGTTTATTGTCATTTTTACTCCCCTGTCTCTTTAGCTGTATCCAATATAACACCTGCATAGCTGATCAGTTTGCTCTCTTCTTCCCAAAATGAAAAAAATAACAGTGTCTACACCGATTTTGAGTACCTGTTCACCTGCTCGCTGTAGGCCGGATCGAACAGCGCCGCGATGTTCCGGATGAACATCGAACCAGTCTCGGTTACGGTTAATCCCTCCTCATCAAACTCCAGCAGTCCGTCGCGCTGCATCTCCTCCAGCTTTGCCGGATCATACCCAACCAGTTGTTTCAGCCGGTCAGCCGTCATATCCCGGCTCCCGACACCCGTTCCTGAATTTGCACCCGTTCCTTTTTTTCCATCTGTCCCTGTTGCTCCATCTGTCCCTTTCGCTCTTGCCATCCCTGTCGATACTGATTTTTCCTCTGTTACTGGCGCTCCATCTGTCCCTGTTGCTCCTGCTGCTTTTGTTGTTTTCTCTGTTCCAGCCGATGCTCCCACACTTTTCGACCCTTCTGCTCCAGTCATCCCTTCTGCTCCAGTCATCCCAGTCGACGCCGCCAGATCGGCCCAATCCAGCTGCTTGTTGCACATCAGCTGCGTGATCACCTCGCGGATAATCAGCTGGTGATTGCTCACCCGCAGTCCTTTCTCCACCGGGAACCTGTCGTTCCCGACCTCATCGATATAGGTGTTGATCGACTTTGTGTTCTGGAGGTAGGCCTTTTCTAGCTGACTGATGGCCGTGACGCCGAAAGCGTAGACCTGTCCGGTGGTACCCCGTGTACAGTACCCCTGGAAGTTCCTGTGCAGCTGTTTGTTCTGTAAAGCCTGGAACAGCTCATCCTCCTTCTGCACGAAATGGTCGAGCCCGATCGGCTCATAACCCGCAGCCTTCATCACGTTGTACCCAGCCAGGAACATCTCGGTCTTCTCCTGCGGACCCGGCAATCCGCGCTTCTCCAAAATCTGCTGGTGCTTTTTCAACCACGGCACATGGGCGTAAGAGAAGGTCACCAGCCGGTCGGGCCGCATCGCCGCCGCCTGCTGCATTGTCGCGGTGAAGCTTTCTACAGTCTGACCAGGAAGTCCGTATATAAAATCAAGATTCACCGTCACCTTTCCGCCTGCAGCCTCGTCCTGTTCCTTCCGGAGGATCGCTTTTCCACCTTTCACATACGCCATCAGCTCGGCCACCGGCATGGCACCGGGCTCACGGTTCACCATCTTCAGCACGTCGTTGTTGAAATCCTGGATCCCGAAGCTGAACCGGTTGAACCCGGTCT
>CAYOVC010000303.1:0-3862 GCA_964407305.1 uncultured Bacteroidaceae bacterium
AAAACCAGCCAGCTAATGAGCCGGTTATATCTTTTCCAGTAAACCATGTTGTGGACAAAAAGCAGCAAGGAGGCAATAAGAAGCACTGGTGAATGATATTTTCCTGACCAGAATTTCTCCTTAACAGATTCCCATGTTGTGCTGATGGTTTCTTGGGTCAGGATCCATATCGGGCGTATCTCTACATTGGATACCACACCCCCATGAGCATCGGTATACATTTTAGCGTAGGTATACCACCCCACAGCCAGAACCAAGACTCCCAGCAGAGAAGCCAGGTGAATCTGCCACCGGTAAAAAAGTTTTCGACCGGCATGAAATTTTACCTGGAATATTAACTCCAGGAACAAAAGGCCAAGCACCGCAAAATAGAGCAGGAACGCCGGCGTCTTGATCAGGCCGGCCAATGCGAAAAAGACAAGGGACAGTAAAAAATCACGATTGCCTCCTTTTTCATAAAACCGGTAGAAATAGAAAAAAGCTATAAAAACAATGGACAGTGACGGTGCATCGGGAATAAAATTGTTGATATAATAGACAAAAATAGGAGATGTGAAAATAAGCAATGGAAGAACCATGGCGTAAAGGGTATTTTCAAAAACCCTGATTCCCAGCCGAAAAAGGAAGAACAGCCCGACAAAACCAATAAGGATATTTACCAGTCTGAAAATCTGTTCGTGGATGCCAAATACCCTATAAAGCATTCCGACAAAATAATAGATCACCGGAAACTCTGTAACGCTGACATCGGAGGTACGGTCATCTGCCTGAAGATTGTGCGTTCTGGGATGAAAAAAATCACCCTCATGTGCATAGTTTAACGCCATAGAGGCACTCACACTATTTCTCCACTGGTGCATCGAGGTTGGCCGGTAATTGACTATTTCATGGTAATTATAGAAAAAAGAAAATACCAACATTATAAAAACAAACAGCGCATTCCTGAATACATTTTGCTGCAAAATACGGTTTAATGAAACTGGGTTCATCCTCTTGAGATTTTTTAAACGATTTATGCATTACACGTTGCGAAACCATTTCGGCTGACTCAACTTTCAAAAATACCAATTTCCAGGTTGAATAGATGCTTTTACAAAAAAAAAACTATTTGCCGGGCAAGCTACTCAGCTAAACAGTTACATTACTTGTTAAAATACCACTCTGATCTGACATGATCCGGGCATTTATTGTTACGGGCTATGTGATGTCCCACAAGCATCAAAACTGAAAATAGATAAACGGCTGGAGGTCGGCCGACCATGACTGATAGATCACAAATACCACGACCACAGCAATGAGCACCTTGGCCCAAAGGGGAGTTGCAATATACCAGTTCAGCAGGGCAAGCTTCCACCTGTTCGACACCCAGTGGGTGAAGTAACCGAGGGCCATTACCAGGAAGACCCATTTATAGGACAGCAGCACCTCGGGGATAACCGATGCATTGAAGGAGTGTGCGATCTGGCGCATCAGCTCGTTGGCATGCTCCATGGAGTCGGACCGGAACCAGATGCGGGTGAAGGTGATGAACTGAAAGGTGATGAAGATTTTCCATAATCGGGCGGCCCAGTGCTTGCTGTGTTCGTAGGGACTGATCTTTTTCCACTGCTTGTACACCACAATTCCCAGTCCGTTGATCCCTCCCCAGATGAGGAACTGCCAGCTCGCCCCGTGCCAGAGACCGCCCAGCAGCATGGTAAGCATCAGGTTCACATCGGTCATGATCCGCCCCCTGCGGTTCCCCCCGAGCGGAATGTACAGGTAATCCTTCAGCCAGGAGGAGAGCGAGATGTGCCAGCGTTTCCAGAAGTTTCCCACGTTGGTGGCCTTGTAGGGGGAGTTGAAGTTCCGCGGCAGCCGGAACCCCAGCAGCAGCGCCGTTCCGATGGCGATATCGGTGTATCCGGAAAAATCGACATACACCTGCAGGGAGTAGCCGTAGAGCGCCATCAGGTTTTCGAAGCCGGAGAAGCCCGCGGGATTGGCAAAGATGCGGTCGATGAAGTTCACCGCGATGTAGTCGCCGATAAAGATCTTCTTAAACAACCCCTTCATGATCACGAAGATGGCGAATCCAAACTCCTCCTTCGACAGGCTGTATCGTTTATAGATCTGCGGCACAAATTCCGAAGCACGGACAATCGGTCCGGCCACAAGCTGCGGAAAAAAGGAGACATAGAAGCCGAAATCCATGATGTTCCTTACCGGTTTCACCTTTCGCCTGTAAAGGTCGATGGTATATGACATCACCTGGAAGGTATAAAAGGAGATCCCGACGGGAAGCAGAATTACCGATGTGTCAAAATGCAATCCCCTGATATTATTGGTCCACAGGGCCAGGTGGTTTACAACCTCAATGTCGGTATTGAAAACGGAGTTGACGGTATCGACAAACAGGTAGGCATATTTGAAATAGGAGAGCAGGAGGAGGTTAACGAATACACTCAGAAATACGGCGAATTTACGGGGTGATCGCTTTTCGGAGGCATGGATCCAGTTGCCGAGGTAGAAGTTGACAAAGGTGGAGAAGACCAGGATCAGGAAGAAGAGTCCGGAAGTTTTCCAATAGAAAAAGAGGCTTGCAAGAAAGAGAAAGGAATTCCTGAGTGCCCTCTCTTTGTAAATGATTGAAAACGCCAGCAGCACCACCCCGTAGAACACCCAGAAATAGAGCTGGGTAAAGATCAGGGGCTTCTCCGGGTTGAAGAAGAAGATATCACTTAGCCAGGGCATGCAGTAAAGATAGAATGAAATTGTAAACGTGAACCACCTGCTTAAAAAAAAGATGAGGCCTGAACTGGCTATCAGGGCAGCAGACTGAGCCCTGCAGGGAAAATAACGGCACGTTGTTACCGAAAATATGCTATATCATATCCTTCCCTGCAGAACGGTGAAGCGCTTTGAATAGCAACTCTGTCAATAGAGTCGCAGTGGCTGGATCATAAAGTCATTCCTCCCGGTACCAGCTGGCATAGTGAAGGTAGCTCTCCGCGATCCCCTCGATCATCTCTTTGGTCTGCTGCGGGTCCACCTCTTTCAGAAATTTCGCGGGAACGCCGCCGTAGATGCTGCCCGGCTTCACCACCGTACGCTGCAGCACCACCGAACCGGCGGCTATAATAGAGTTCTCACCAATATCAGCATAATCCAGCAGGATCGAGCCGATGCCAATCAGGCTGTTTTTCCTGATGTTTGCACCGTGCACCACCACGTTATGACCGATAGATACATTGTCTTCGATCTCCACGACCGATTTTTCAAACAACGTATGGAGCGTGCTGCCGTCCTGGATATTCACACGGTTCCCGATCCGTATCGGGTTCACATCACCCCGCAGCACCGAGTTGAACCAGATGGAGCAGTCGTCGCCAATCTCCACATCGCCAATAATCGTGGCATTCTCCGCCAGGTAACAGTTTTTCCCGATCTTCGGAGTGAATCCCCGAACTGATTTAATAAGTGCCATAGCTGCTCAAATTTTTACCCTGCAAAATTAGCGAAAATATGCTGAACGCTATACTGGCCATACGTCGGAGCCCGGAGTAATTTACGTGAAATTACCGTAGATTGCCCTAAAGATCCACAACCCGATGCAGCTGGTTACTCCGAACGCCTGGTTCTGCAAACCGAGGCGATCACGGTTGCATCCCCTTCACCCGGTACCGTTCATACTCCAGCATCACCGCATCGAAGAACATCCCGGCCATGAGGTTGGCGCCGCGGGGGGTGAAATGAATATAATCGGGTGTGGCCAGTGGCGGATCGGCCAATACGAAATTCTGCATGGAGTTCTCTCCTCCCATCGCTCCGTACATATCCCAGAAGGCACAATCAGACTCCAGTGCCGCCTCCCGCAGGGCAT
>CAYOVC010000304.1:0-3828 GCA_964407305.1 uncultured Bacteroidaceae bacterium
ATGGATAGAGATAATATCAGGACGTATTTTGAATTTGATGATAAAAAGAAGGAAGTAGTAATAAAAAGATATGACACTCCCACTCCCTGGATGAATTATCTGTCCAATGGTACTTTTCATACTATGTTGTCACAGGCTGGCGGAGGACTCGCTTTTTACAGATCGCCCCAGATATGGAGGATCAATCGCTATCGGTTCTATCAATTGCCTACCGACAGGTCGGGTATGTACCTCTACCTGAGGGATAAAACCACCAGGGAATATTGATCACCCACCTCAGAACCTGTTCAGAATAAGCCGGATAGTTGGAGAGCGGCTCATGGTATGGGTTATACCCGGTTTGAGGCTGTTAAAAACGGGTTGTCGGCCAGATTGAAGTATTTTATAGGCCCTTACGAAAATGCATTAATATGGAATCTAAAGCTTAAAAACGAAAGTAACGAAAAGAAGGAGATTGACCTATTCTCCTTTGTAGAGTTTGGTATGATGGAATATCTGCGTGAGGTTTCATGGCTATGTTACATGAAACACCAGATGAGTGTGTATTTTAATGATAAGGCTAATGCATTGATATTTAAGTATGGCGTCGAAACTCAGCCAAAACCTGATGAAACACCACTTATATACTTCGCATCCGATTATCCGTTGAAAGGATTTGATGGTGACAGGGATGAGTTTATTGGAACATACCGTTCTGAATCGAATCCATACATTATTGAAAATGGTGACTGTACCGGTTCTACCCTTTTTGGCGGGGATCCTTGTGGTGCACTTCAAATGGAAGTTTTATTGCGGCCGGGCGAAGAAAAAACCATTAACGTTTTTTTGGGTGCAGGTTTAACAGAAGAAGATATAGCAGATTCGCTGGAAAACTGCAGAAAATCTGCTTTTGTCAAAAAATCCTTTATGGAATTAATGGAAAACTGGGAGCAATACCTTTCCGGATTTTCCTGTAATATTCCTGATGATGAGGCCCAAAGACAAATCAACATCTGGAACCCTTACCAGGCACAAAGAAATTTTCTTTTTTCACGAAACATAAGCTTTTATGCTACGGGTACTTTCAGGGGAGTTGGTTTTAGGGACACATCTCAGGATGTTTTATCACAAACTTCATTAGATCTGGAAGAATCAAAAGATAAGATAAGACTTTTACTAAAAGAACAGTATAAAGATGGTCATGTAAATCATTATTTCTTTCCTGTTGAGGGTTGGGATCCGGTAACCAGTATTCATTCAGATGATCACTTGTGGCCAATCCTGGCAGTATGGAACGCCATCGTGGAGGAAGGAAAAACAGATTTTCTCCATGAAGAGATATCCTATTATGATGAAGGAAAAGCCAGTGTGTATGATCATCTGAAAAAAGCGGTTGACTTTACTATGGACAACATTGGAGAGAGGGGGCTGCCGCTGATGCTTCGTTCCGACTGGAATGATCAGATGTTTAAAGTCTGCAGGCATGGAAAAGGAGAAAGTTTCTGGACATCAATGTTGCTTGGCGTTGCACTACCAAAATTGAAAGAACTTGCGCTTTTGCTTGATTTGAAGAACGATGCAGATCATTATGATAGAATAATTCAGTCGCAGAAAAAGCTGGTAAATACCATCGGCTGGGATGGTGAATGGTACCGGCGTGCTATCATGGACAGCGGATTATATTTAGGCACCAAAGAGAATCCGGAAGCAAAAATCTGGCTCAATGCACAATCATGGGCAATAATTTCTGGTTTTGCTGATGAAGCGCGGGGGAAACAGGCAATGGATATTGTAAATAAGTACCTGGATTCTGATTTGGGAATTAAACTGATTCATCCCTCCATAACTACTTTTCCTGATCCAAAGGATCCGCTTACAAATTACAACAAGGGCACCGGTGAAAATGCCGCAGTTTTTTGTCACGCCAATACCTGGGCAATTATCGCTGAATGCATGCTCGGTAGGGGCGATTTAGCTTGGAAATACTACAGGCAGCTTATTCCGTCAATTACCATGGAAAAGGCAGGTCCGTGGAGATATAAAGCAGAACCTTATGTGTATGTGTCGAATCTTTTTGGCCCTGAATCAGATAAGTTTGGTCTGGCCAATGTTTCATGGTTATCGGGTACTGCTTCATGGATGTATGTGGTGGCAACCCAATATATTTTGGGAATCAGGCCAGCATGGGAAGGGTTGGAAATTGACCCTTGTTTACCTTCCGGGTGGACCGAATTGGAAATTGTACGTGTTTTCAGAGGGTGCAGGGTGCGTTTGAGAATTGAAAAGGAAAAGGGGATTTGCAAAGGTGTCAATAATTTAATAATTGACGGACAAATTATTGATGGCAACAGGATACCCAATTCATTTTTACTAAAAGAAGAGGTTTTTGTAGTCGCGATCATGAAGGCTTAGCCTACAAACTATTTTAACTCAAGTTTAAGAACTGTATTTCTGGTATCTGGTAATAGGATGGTATGTTGGGCAGGTTTTTCAATAAAATTGATAAATAAATCAGTATCATCGATATATGATCGCTCGCCATGCCAGAAATCTGCCATGAACATTTCAGTGTTATCCCTGAGAAGGGTTGCTGATTTTACTTTTCCTTTTAATCCTTCAAAGCAAATTTGACCTACGGATTGATCAAAAATATGTGCATAAAGCATGTTAGCACTCTGTGTATATCGTCCCCACTCCGGTTTTTCAAATTCAGATATCCCGCAACCATATATACTTCCACTATTGTCTGCCATCCAGTCACCTACTTCCTTCAATACACGAACTGATTCTTCAGGGATCCTTCCCCGTGCATCAGGACCTACATTCAGTAAAAGGTTACCACCTTTTGACACACAATTCACAAGGTTCTTTATTATTGTCTCTGCTGATTTATACTCCTTGTCATTCCTGGCGTAGCCCCAGTTATTATTCAGTGTTATGCAAGCTTCCCATGGTATTGGACGGCCAAGTTGATCAACGATTGGTTTTTTAGGTATGATTTGCTCGGGACCCTCAAAATCGCCCGCATAATATTCCGGCTTCTCCTTTTCCATGTTACCTCCCAGCCTGTTATCAATAATAATTCCCGGCTGAAGCTCACGTGCCATTTTAACCAGCTTGGTAGCTTCCCATTTTTCACCGGTCATTTCCCCGCAACTAAAATCGAACCACATTATATCTATGGTACCGTAATTCGTTAGTAATTCCCGGGTTTGACTATGCATGTACTTCAGGTAAGAATCAAAATCCCTGTTTTTATTGCTGTAGCCCTCTTTATCTGTCATGGGATGAATGACGCAATCACCGTCAACCGGGTATCCGGGATGATGCCAGTCGAGCAGGGAATAATAGAATCCTATTTTTAATCCTTCCGCCCTGAAAGCATCCACGAATTCGCGGAGGAGATCCCTGCCGGCAGGTGTATTGGTAGACTTGTACTCGGTATACTTGCTGTCAAACAGGCAAAAACCATCGTGGTGCTTGGCAGTAATAACTGCATATTTCATGCCTGCCTGTTTCGCCAGTTTTGCCCATTCTGCAGGATTGTAATCTACCGGATCGAAATTATCGAAGTATTCCCTGTATTCTTCATCGGTCATTTTCTCCTCATACTTCACCCACTCGCCCCTGGCAGGAATAGCATATATTCCCCAGTGGATAAACATGCCGAACCGTGCATCGCGGAACCATTCTGTACGCTCCTGTCGTTCAGTGTATGTGTCTTTGTTTTGATTTTGTCCGAGCAAACCGGATATATGAATTAAAACAACCAGACACGAGATAATAGTTTTATACTTCATATGTATTAATTCTTTATTTAAATACTTGATATAAAATAGTTTAAATATC
>CAYOVC010000305.1:0-3824 GCA_964407305.1 uncultured Bacteroidaceae bacterium
CAATATGATGCGAAGGTATGGCGGTGTTGTGGGTGTGAGCGGCGGGATCGATTCGTCGGTCTGCCTGGCACTGGCAGCAAGGGCTTTTGGTCCTGACAAGGTGCGGGCGGTGATGATGCCCGAGCAGGATTCGAGTCCGGATAGCGAGAAGCTGGCGCGGGAGTTGTGCGCGAAGTTTGGGGTGGAGGATTTGCACCTTGAAGACATGACACCTGCGGTGGCAGGGTTTCATTGCTATGAGCGTCGTGATGAAGCGGTCAAAAGGGTGTTCCCCCAGTACGACCCTGCCACCTGGAAGATGAAGATTGGGGTGAAGCAGAGCGGGTTGTTTAACAATCTGCCACCATTGTTTAAGCTTATCGTGATCGATCCTGATGGCAATGAGCAGGAGAAGATGCTGCACGCGCGTGATTATCTGCAGATCGTGGCCTCTTCGAACTTCAAGCAGCGGTCGCGCATGTCGATGCTCTATTACCACGCCGAGGCGCTGCACTTTGCGGTGATCGGCACGCCGAACAAGCATGAGCAGGAGCAGGGATTTTTTGTGAAGTATGGTGACGGAGGGGCGGATGTGATGCCAATTGGAAACCTGTATAAGACACAGGTGTACCAGCTGGCGAAGTATTTGGGGGTTCCGGAAGGGATCATTGAGCGGACGCCGACGACCGATACCTATTCGGCAGAGCAGACCCAGGAGGAATTTTTCTACCAGTTGCCCTTTGAACTGATGGACAGGTTCTGGTACGGGTTTGAAAACGGGTACGATCCGGCTGAAGTGGCAGCGGTGATGGACGAAACCCCGGAGCGTGTGGAGGCTTTGTTTCGTAATTTTGAGCGCAAACGAAAAACAACGGAGTACCTGCGGATGAGTCCGGTGAGGGATTATTATCAGAGTTAGGCTGTAGGCTGTAGGCTTTAGGCTATAGACTGTAGACTGTAGGTTGGGACGAGTATGACTGTTAAAATAAGGAGAAATGAGGGATCATAAGAAGCTGAAAGCATTTGAATTGGCTGATGAATTGGTTCTGGAGATATATAAAATAACTAAGGGTTTTCCTAAGGAGGAGGTTTATGGACTAACATCTCAAATGAGAAGAGCTGCTGTTTCTATTCCATCGAATATAGTAGAAGGCTGTGCAAGATCAACTCAGGTTGAGTATCATCGGTTCCTGGATATTGCTTTTGGATCTCTTAGAGAATTAGGTTATCAATTCTCAGTTGCGAAAAGATTAGGATATATTAACAATGATTCTGTAGATATTATTGAAGCTAAATTTTTAGAAGCTGAAAAGGTCCTGGGAGGACTGATCAGATCAATGAGGAAATGACGAAGCCTCCTACAGCCTACAGCCTACAGCCTATTGTCTACAGCCTAAAGCCTATAATAATGAATGCCTTTGACTATTTCTTCGAAAACACATCAGACCTTGACAAGAATTTTCTTGTCGGCAAGGAGGAGATCACCTTTAAAGAGCTCTATGCACAGTCGGCGGCCCTGGCAGGGAAGATCCGTGATGAGATAGGGGAGGGGAAGAATGTGTTGCTGTTATCACCCAACAATATCTTCTTTATGGTGGTTTACTTCGCCGTAATGAAATCGGGGAACACCGTTGTGCCGCTTGATCCTGCGATTGAGGAGGAGAATTTTGCCTATATCAGGGAATTGTCCGAGGCAGCAATGATCTTTGCAGTACCGCAGCTAAAGGTGCGACTGAAACTTTCTGATGAACAAGTTATCACAGACCTTAACACTTCAGCCTACAGCCTACAGCCTACAGCCTCTTCTTCAGCCTACAGCCTACAGCCTACAGCCTACAGCCTACAGCCTACAGCCTTCTTCGACCAGGAAAGGATTGCAGAGATTATCTTCACCTCCGGCTCCACCGGTAAACCAAAGGGAGTCATGCTGTCCCACAAAAATCTGGTGGCGAACACCGCCTCAATTGTGGAGTACCTGGAGCTGACTGAGGATGACCGGATGCTTGTGGTATTGCCATTTTACTATTGTTATGGGTTGTCGTTGTTGCACACGCACCTGCGGGTAGGCGGATCGATCGTTTTCAACAACGCATTCATCTTTATAGGTGCGGTGATCAATGACCTGAAGGACCTTGGATGCACAGGTTTTGCAGGGGTTCCGAGCCATTTTCAGATATTGTTACGAAAATCTGATTCGTTCAAGACGACGAAATTCCCGAACCTGAAGTATGTGACCCAGGCCGGAGGTAAGCTAGCAACAGTGTTTATTGATGAGTTCAGGGAGGCACAACCGGAGGTCGATTTTATTGTGATGTATGGTCAGACCGAAGCCACTGCCCGGTTGTCATATCTGCCCGTGGAGCTTTACGAAGAGCGAAAGGGTTCGATCGGGAAGGGGATCCCGGGGGTTGAGTTACGGGTGGTGAATGAAGCAGGGGAGCCTGTTCAGCCGGGCGAGATTGGTGAGGTAATCGCAAAGGGCGACAATGTGATGCCGGGGTACTACAAGGATGAGGAGGGAACAGCGCAGGCATTGCGGAATTCCTGGCTGTTTACCGGCGATCTGGGCACCGTGGATCAGGATGGATTTATCTACCTGACCGCCCGTTCCAAAGAGATTATCAAGGTCGGCGGCAAGCGTATCAGTCCGAAGGAGATCGAGGCGGTAATCCTGGCGATTCCTTCGGTGGTTGACTGTACCATAGCAGCAATTGAAGATGAATTGCTGGGCGAGGCATTGAAGGCGACCATCACCCTGAACAATGATAAAGGTAACGGACTCACCGAGGATGCGATCAAAGAACACTGCGCTCAACACCTGGCCCTTTATAAAGTTCCACAGATTATTGAATTGAAGGATAGATTGCAAATGAGCGCTACGGGAAAGAAGATCAAGGGGTAATAATACTTTCTTTTTGGCGGCCTATAAATCCCTGACCATTCAACTTGACTTTTCAGAATATCTACTATTGGAGTTTTTATTCCTGGTTTATTCTCGTAGAGCTTCTCCAAACCACGGAGTTATTTCTGCTACAGGTCGAATAATTGGAGTAGGTTCAATACTAAAAACCCCATAATAAAGGTACTACAAGTACCGTGATAGCCATTGCCAAAAGGCTTAAAGGCAGGCCCAGCCTGCTGAAATCTCTGTATTTGTATTGTCCGATGGATTGCACAATGAGGTTTGTCTGGTATCCAATAGGACTTATGAAACTGGCAGAGGCAGCTATGCAGATGGTGATCACAAAAGGCCTGGGATCCAATCCGGATATTTGAGAAATTGAAATTGCAATCGGGAAGATCAGTGCGGCGGCGGCATTGTTTGTAACCACTTCGGTGATGATTGCTGTGATGATATATATGATAAGCAACAAACCAATTGGTCCGATAATCATCAGGTGATTCAGGATAAAGCTGGCAATCGTTTCTGACAGTTCTGAGCTTTGTATGGCATGACTGATGCCAATCGAGGAGGCAATAGTGATCAAAATATCCCAGTTTACAGCTTTTGTGTATCGCCGTGAAGGAAGGATATTGAACCAGACCATCAATAACATAACCAATGCCGCAACAAGCAAAGGATTGAACGCAGTGTTTTCGAATACATCCAGGCTGGTGGTCAGAATGGCACCTCCGAGAAGCAGGCCCAGCAGAACATAGGTCAGCAATGCCTTTTTCCTGTCAATATTGAATTGTATCTCTCCTTTATGAGAGAGCAGGTAAAATACCTGTGATTCACTCCATCCGGAAACAAAATTTTCATCAGTAAGCAGAAGCAGGGTATCCCCTTCCTTTAACCTTACATTGTCTACCTCCTGGTAGATCTGGTCACCATTTCTGTATAT
>CAYOVC010000306.1:0-3818 GCA_964407305.1 uncultured Bacteroidaceae bacterium
TATTTACCAACTAAATAAGAATTTATATGAATCAGAACGAAGGTAATAAAAGGTTTATCATGGCGATTACCCTGGTAGCCACACTGGGCGGTTTGCTGTTTGGATATGATACGGCCGTGATCTCCGGGGCCGTTAAATCACTTCAGGCATTTTTTATCGACAGCCTGTACGAATCGGCAGAAACTGCAGCGCAGGTGGTTGTGCAGTTCAGAATCGTTGTTTCCCTGGTTGTGTTTATTCTGTTGGCTGCTATTAGCGGACTGCTTCTTAAAATGTTCGGCAGGAAGAAGGGTGGGATCATCAGCATTATTTTACTGGTAGCTGCTGCTGTTCTGCTTATGTTTACCTTTAATGCTCCACCGGAGCTGAACGAGGAGACCGCCAATTCGTTAAAGGGTTTTACCATTTCAAGTGCGCTGGTGGGGTGCATCATTGGCGGTTCGCTGGGTGGTTTTATCAGTCAGACCATGGGGCGTCGGAACGGGATGATCACTGCTGCCCTTCTCTTTACAATTTCAGCGATCGGATCGGCCCTGCCTGAAACAATGAATTTCATGGGATCAGAGGTCATTATCTCCTTTATCTTTTACCGCATTATTGGTGGAATCGGGGTTGGCATGGCGTCGATGTTGTCACCCATGTATATCGCCGAAATTGCACCCGCGAAGATTCGCGGTAAGCTGGTCTCCTGGAACCAATTTGCGATTATCTTCGGGATGCTGGTGGTCTATTTTGTCAATTATTTTATTGCGCGACAGGGAGATGATACATGGCTGAATGAAGTTGGCTGGCGCTGGATGTTTGCTTCCGAAGTTATTCCCGCTGCACTCTTTCTTTTCTTCCTTCTTTTTGTGCCTGAAACACCAAGGTTTCTTGTGATGAAGGAGCGGCCCGCCGATGCATTGAAAATCCTCAATAAAATCACCGGATCATTGAGGGCGGAGCAGGTGTTGTCGGATATAAAGGAATCATTAAAAGAGAAAAGGGCACCCTGGCTGTCATATGGCGGCCTCCTCATTGTCATAGGAATCTTACTCTCTGTATTTCAGCAATTTGTCGGAATCAACGTGGTGTTGTATTACGCTCCTGAGATTTTCAGAAACATGGGAAGTGCTACCAATACTGCACTTCTGCAGACAATCATTGTCGGAGGCATCAACCTTACCTTCACGGTAATTGCCATCAATACGGTTGATAAGTTTGGCCGTAAGCCACTGATGATCATTGGAGCGCTTGGGATGGCAGTGAGTATGTTTCTACTGGGCTTCTCCTTCTTCTTTAAAACAGTTGGCCTGGGCACGCTGATATTCATGCTGCTCTATACTGCCTCTTTTGCCATGTCCTGGGGACCGGTTACCTGGGTGCTGCTCTCTGAAATATTCCCCAACAAAATCAGGGGTGTTATGTCGGTGGCCGTTGCAGCACAGTGGATCGCAAATCTTGTTATTTCCTGGACCTTTCCGATTATGAATGATAACACCTGGCTGACCAGTGTATTTAACCATGGATTTTCATACTGGATTTATGGAATCATGGGTGTGCTGGCTGCATTGTTTGTTTATAAACTGGTACCGGAAACAAAGGGAAGAACCCTGGAGGACATGGAACATTTGTGGATCAGGAAAAAGAAGAAAGTAACGATTGAATAAGTCGTCCATATGTTTGTAATACGCTAAGCACAGATGTCTTCCCACTAATTTGTCTGTTCATGATGTCCGATAACGAGGAGCTTAACCCGCTCCCGCTTAAGCACTGGATTGTGCTTGCTTTCGAACATTGGCTTCGCTAAGTTCGAAAGTCCGGTTATGTTCCAGCTACTCTCCTTTATTTCCAAAGTGCATAGCTGGCGGAGTATGGTCAGGTTTACAAATCTTTCGTTGTGCATGGCAATACAAAGAATTATTGCAATATTTGGATGCACAAAAAATACTTGATAGATGGATACAAATATTTCCCGCGACTCCAGAATTATTTTAACCCTGGATGCAGGCGGCACCAATTTTGTCTTTTCAGCGATCCAGGCCAACAAGGAGATTTTAGAGCCGATACGTAAACCGGCAAACTCCGATAACCTGGACCTCCTGTTGATGACTGTTATCGAAGGTTTTGAGGAGGCAACGAAAAATGTTTCCGGCAGACCATCCGCGATCAGTTTTGCCTTTCCCGGTCCGGCCGACTACCCCCTGGGGATTATCGGCAACCTGCCGAATTTTACCGCGTTCACCGGAGGGGTGGCCCTTGGTCCGATGCTGGAGGATCATTTCGGAATACCCGTTTTTATCAACAACGACGGAAACCTCTTTACCTATGGTGAGGCGCTGTCCGGATTTCTGCCACAGCTTAACAAAAGGCTCAGGGAGGCGGGAAGTATGAAGCAGTACGATAGTGTGATCGGGTTTACCCTGGGTACCGGCTTTGGTGCAGGAATTGTTATCAATGACGAGATGCTGCTTGGCAACTGTACCAGCGGTGCAGAGGTGCACAATACATTGAATGCGTGGAGCGATGAGTGGAGTGCGGAGGAAAGTGTGAGTACCAGGGCTATTCAACGGGTATATGCCGAGGAGGCCGGGGTTGATTTTGACGGATCACTGATGCCGAAAGATATCTATGATATTGCCACCGGTGCAAAGAAAGGGAACAGCGAGGCGGCCACGGTTTCGTTCATCACCTACGGAAAGGCGCTCGGTAATTCGATTGCCAATGCGATGTCGCTGATCGATGCCCTCGTGGTGGTTGGTGGCGGCATAACGGCGGCGTGGGATCTTTTTGCACCGGCGATGTTCGAGGAGATGAACCGGGAGTATAAGGATTTCAGGGGCAACAGATCTTCCAGGCTCTCCTACAGGGTTTTCAACCTTGAAGATGAAGCATCGTTTGACCAGTTTGCCAAAGGTGAAGTGAAAGAGATCACAGTACCTATGAGCGGTCGCAAGATGCAGTACGATGCGCTAGCCCGCAATGGGGTCGGACTCTCTGTTCTGGGCGCAAGCGAAGCCATCGCACTCGGCGCTTATGCTTTTGCATTACAGCAGTTGGACAAGCAGTAAGACCATCGCATCTGTTGCCTAAAATGAGTAGATCACACTCATCAGACCTCTTACATTGGCTACCGGGGTGATCGTAGCAGGAATGTAATTCACGTCATAGTCGCTTCCATAGGCGGCAGCGGTATATTCTACCTCCAGAGCGATTTTTGTTTTATTAGAAATGAATATCACCCGTGGTGAGATGCGCCACAGCGCAGCGATGTTGGTACCAAGTCCGTATACCGCATTTCCAACATCCGACATCGGCTCTTTGGTGCCCATATTACTGAGTACGCCACCAAAAACACCCACCTGCACCTTATTGCCATTCGTGTGCACCTCCCCCCAGAAGGTGAGGTTACGCAATGGGGTGTAGCTTTGCTGACCCGTTAGGATGTCGTCGACACTTTTTACCGCAAATCCGCTGATGGAAAGTACATCGGCGATGTTCTCCCCGTAGCGTCCCTGCAGCTTGATCGTAACCGGATCGGTGGTTATTTTTGAAAAAAGGATGGCCGTGAGTCCGCTTACCTTTTCATCCACATTGTGGGTCATCAGCATCCTGGTGGTGGATAACCGGGGAACGACGGTTTTGTAGGCGATCCCTGCACCGGCCAGCAGTGAGGCGGGTGATCCGGTGGAGCCGCTGTTGAAGTGTACCTGCAGGTGTAGGTCAGGGATGGCAGAGTTTCTTAAAAACTGAGAGCTGACAAGCGTTTTTGAATTGTCAGAAGGATCCGGTCCGCGCGATGTATAGTCTCTCTGCGAGAGAGCAGCTGCGAGGATCTG
>CAYOVC010000307.1:0-3813 GCA_964407305.1 uncultured Bacteroidaceae bacterium
CAATTCTCTTCTGACTCTCCCTCACGGCACTGTCGGCCAGTCCGACCATAAAAAAACGTATCCCGTGGGTGATGTTCACCTCAATGGTAATCGTGGTCGCGCTGATCCCGTGAACCGCACTGCCATAAGCTTTGATAAGCATATATTGTTTCTGTTGATTAAAATATAAAGATGGTTTCAAGGTATATATTCATGTGATTACAGACCCTGAATTCCGCTGAAAGCGGCAAATATGAATTCACATTTATGTACCACCTACTCCTGTTAATGTGATGAGAAAGGAAATATCGACCATCATCCATAAAAAATGCCTTCTTGTAAACTCTAATATTTTAGAAAAAAACTATCCGTTCTTATCGCAATTACTTTTGCTGCAATAATATCATCACCATGTAGCCAAAATAATGCAGCAGATATACTTCATAATAGCAACATATTTGCAGATGATATAGGTTGTGGAGAGGTGTCGGCACTTAATCCGGAAGCAAAAGTATTCACTCCGGCTTATGATCGAATGGCTAAAAAGGAATGGTATTCACAGAGGCCCATTCAAGTGCTGCAGTTTGCAAACCATTCCAGGGATGGTTTCCATTAATCAGGATATAATTATTGGTGCTTAACCATTGCAGTAAAGCTGGGTGGAAGAAGTGATACTGCCGAAGGTCCCACTCAATCGTGAAGGTCCTGGTCCTTTCCCCGGTTAGAAACTGTAACAGAACGGATCAGTTCATAGAAAAACTCCTTGCAATGTCCATTCTACTTTCTGATGAAGGCATGGCACCACCGTTACCCTCCATTATCGCCGCAGAAATGTCCCCTTCCAGGACCTGCACCTCTTCTACAACTCTGAGCCCCTTCCGTGCATAAATATAGAGGTAGAGGTCCTTATGGGTATCTGCACCGTCCAGCCCATCATACATAAATCCTGCAGTTGTCCCGGGATTCTGCTGAAGCTCATAAAATCCAAAATGCTGGTAATGGTTTAATGAATCCCGGGATTCATAAACATAATTGTACTTGCCAGGATAACTCTCGTAGTAATTCCCTGCCACCAGTTCTTCGGAGTTTGTGCCTTCAGATTTATTTACCGAAAAGTAAGGATTACTTTTTCCAAACCCCTCTTTACTTTCCCCGAATCCTGGAATATCAGGATTATTATCCTCATAGTAATACACACCGTAATCTTCATTATAGTACTCCCAGTCAAGCGAAAAATAACAATACCCGGGATCGCCCTCAACCCCGCAGGATATAGAAAGAAAGATAAAAACAGTAGTTACAATAATTAATTTAAAAAGCTTCATGTCACACCATAAAAAGCCAGACCGGTTCTGCCAGCGCGGCTAAACCCATCTGATCATTACTTAATCCTTTTCCAAAACTACTACAATTTTTGGGCCAATTTTATGAGAATACTTTCCGTTCGATCAGATCGATCAGAATGTGAATCACTTTGATATGCACCTCCTGGATCCTGTCACTGTATTTTTCCCCTTCAACACGTATCTCAACATCGGAAATAGCAGATAAAAGCCCACCGGTTTTACCTGTGAGTGCAATTACCTTCATACCTTTCTGTCGGGCAGCCTCCGCAGCCTTGATCACATTCATGGAATTTCCGCTGGTGCTGATGGCAAATAAAACATCCCCGCCTGATCCCATACCCTCAACAAAACGTGAAAAGATATGCTCAAACCCATAATCATTACCTGCACAGGTAAGATGCGAGGGATCCGATATACTCAGGGCAGGTAATGATGGCCGCTCATGCCTGAAACGACCGGTGAGCTCCTGTGCAAAGTGCATGGCATCACACATAGAACCCCCATTTCCACAGGAGATAAGTTTTCCCCCGTTACTGACAGATTCTGCCATGATTCCTGACGCATCTTCAATGGCAGCAATTGAGGATGGATTGTTGATGAACTTTTCAAGAACCGCTTTCGCTTCCCTGAGGTTTTGCAAAATAATGTCCCGCATTGAATGATAATTTTGTTTCAAAAGTACATAATCCTGCAGATTCTTGCCATTAAAAAAATTTGGTACCTTTGCAATGAAAAACCAAAGCAATGGGAATACCACGTTTTTTTAAGTTAAAGGAGCCCAATCGTTTTAATTACAGCCCCTTGTATTGGGACCCTGAAAAGGAGGCGCGTGAAGAAAGAGTCAGAAGAATCAAGGCAGAACTCGGACAGGAGGTGTCATTCAGCAAGCGATCCTCTGCCATCACGAGGGGATCTTTCAGGCAACATCGTCCGGCCAATAACCGCAAAGCCGGCCGCGAATCAAATATACGCCTTGTAATCATTGCTGCTGTCTTATTTTTACTCGCCTATATTTTGTTCTACAGGTAAATGTCAGATATCATTCAATTACTGCCCGATTCCGTAGCGAACCAGATCGCTGCCGGAGAAGTTATTCAGAGACCTGCATCCGTTGTAAAGGAACTGGTCGAAAACGCGATTGATTCCGGTGCAGGATCGGTAACCGTCAGGGTAAAGGATGCAGGCAAGACCTACATCCAGGTAATCGACAATGGCAGGGGTATGTCAGAGAATGATGCACGACTCTGCTTCGAGCGGCATGCCACATCTAAAATCTCCGAGGCCAATGATCTTTTTGCTATCCGTACCATGGGTTTTCGTGGCGAAGCGCTGGCATCCATTGCTGCTATTGCCGAAGTATCCCTGAAAACCAAAACCTCCGGGGACGAACTTGGCACACATATTCGCGTCAGGGCCTCAAAGATTGAATCTCAGGAGAAAGACAGCATTCCTGCCGGTACAAATATTACAGTGAGAAACCTCTTCTTCAATGTTCCGGCAAGGAGAAAGTTTCTGAAAACCGATCAGACTGAACTGCGACATATCATCACAGAATTTTATCACACTTCTCTGGCCTATTCCGATATTGAATTTCAGCTGATACACAATAATATACAGATTTTCAACCTCCCACGGGGGAATATGAAATCCAGGATTACATCAGTTTTTGGCAAACAGATACAACCCAACCTGATCCATATCGAGACCGATACCAGTATTGTGCATATAAATGGGTATATCGGCAAACCTGAATTTGCAAAAAAAACATTCGGAGAGCAGTTTATGTTCGTCAATCAACGTTTCATGAAACACCCCTATTTTCATAAAGCGATCATGAAAGCCTATGAAGAGATCCTTCCCCCGGAGCATTTTCCGAGCTATTTCATATTTTTTGAAACAGATCCTTCCACGATTGATATCAACATTCACCCCACCAAAACAGAGATAAAATTTGAAGATGAAAGATCCATCTGGCAGATTCTGCAGTCGGCCACACGGGAAGCGATCGGAAAACATAATCTGTCGCCAACACTTGATTTCAGCAAAGATGGTATTATCGATATCCCTGTAATGAAAAGGGACCAGGATATTTCTGTTCCACAAGAAAACATTAACAGGAATTACAACCCTTTTGAAAAAGAGGACCAGGAAAGGTTTGAAGGGAACCCTGTGCGCAGTTCAGCCTACCAGAACTGGCAAAGGCTATATGATACCAAAAACAACCAGGACCTGACACCCAAACTCGGTCTAAAAGATGAGGAAAGTCGTGAGCTCAGACAGGAACAACGATATCTTCAACTGAAAGAAAAGTATATTCTTACTCCCGTAAAATCGGGTCTGATGGTGATTGATCAGAGAAGGGCCCACGAGCGGATTCTGTATGAGGAGAATCTTGAAACGCTTAAGAAAGACGCTGTAAATGCTCAAAACACCCTCTTTCCGGAAACCATAGAGCTCAACAGCAATGACTACAGGCTTTGTCTTGAAC
>CAYOVC010000308.1:0-3804 GCA_964407305.1 uncultured Bacteroidaceae bacterium
CACTAACTAAGACTGTCATTACAATAAGCAGTAAATTTCTTTTCACGATTATCTCTTTTTAGGTTTAGATTACTGTCAGGTTAATCAAATTCAATGCTATAAAGCATTTTATATGGGTGTCAAATTACGATAATTCATTCATAAACAGAACAAATTGCCCCCATCAAAACCATTTTTAACTTTTTTGGGAATTTGTTCACTTCTTACAAAACTGATTATTGTTACGTGTGGTTGCAGGTATGGTTTCAAAATATTGACTGATAGACTTCCAGGATACATTGATGGCTAATTTATATGGGTAAAATCAATAGCTTTACTTTTTTTGTACAAAAACAAGTAGCGAATATGCATGCTTGAAGGTTGGCATGATCTGTCGATGTTTGACGAATCAATTGTTATATTTGACAAATAAAACGTAAGGAGAATTGCATACATATAGTGTTAATTCCCAGGTAGATTTTTTAACATTTAAAGCCTAAATAATGAACCTAAAGAGCTGTTTATTCCTTGTTACCGCTTTGCTGACCGCCCATAGTTATGCGCAGAAACCAGATTGGGAAGGGGGACACCCCGAGGGCTGCACCTCTGTTACCGCCGGCAGACTTGCTACTGCCGATGGCTCGGTGATCACCTCACACACCGATGACAGCCACCGTACCCGCTCCTGGATGGACATCCAGCCAGCAGCAGAGCATTCCCGCAGGGAGACCGTGACCATGTACAAACGGGTGCCGGACGACTCCTACAAGATGCCCACCTACAAACACACTCCCATCGGGGAGATCCCGCAGGTACGAAACACCTACCAGTACCTGAACACTGCCTATCCCTCACTGAACGAAAAGCAGCTTGCCATCGGTGAGTCGACCTTCGGTGGCAGGGAAGAGCTGCAATCGGATGCCGGACTAATTGACTGTCAGCGACTTTGCAAACTCATGCTTGAGCGCACCGCTACCGCCAGGGAGGCGATCACCCTGGCCGGTGAACTGCTGGAACAATATGGCTGGAACGATGCCGGGGAGTGCCTGACCATCGCCGACAAAAAGGAGGTATGGCACCTGGAGATCGTCGGTCCGGGCAAAGACAAGGTAGGGGCTGTCTGGGTGGCACAACGTGTTCCCGATGAACACATCTCGGTGAATGCAAACGCCTCAACGATCAAGGAGATCGACCTGGATGATCCCGATCATTTCATGGCGAGCAGCAACATCTATGATGTGGCACGGGAGAATGGCTGGTGGCAGGAGGGGGAGACCTTCCGGTTTTGCTATGCCTATGCACCGGAGAGCCGGACCTCGCTTGCAGCAAGACGCAGGGAATGGCGGGTGTTCGATCTCGCTGCACCGTCGCTCAAACTGGATCCCTATGCCGAAAACTATCCCTTCTCGGTGAAACCCGACAGGAAACTGATGCTGGCTGACCTGGTGACGATCTTTTCCGATTACTACGAGGGAACGCCGTTCGACATGACAAAGGACCTGTTGGTACCCGACGACAGCGGCAGGATGGTGATCTCACCACTGGCAAACCCGCATATGCCATACGATATGAATAAGATGCTGCGGATCAACGGTGGCTGGGGCTGGCGCGGTGAACGCACCATCGCCCGCTGGTATACCATGTATGCCACGATCATCCAGTGTCGTGACTGGCTGCCCGATGAGATTGGAGGTGTGGCATGGCTGGCGCAGGACAATGTGGCAACGTCGATCTACATACCCATATACTGCTCGGTGTCTGATCTTCCCGAATCTTACAAAACACCCGGCAGACCCAATGGCTATACGATGGAATCGGCATGGTGGGCCTTCAACCGGCTGGGAACACTAACAGCACAACGGTGGGGCGACATGCGCCATGATGTGAGGGCCGTGTGGGATGAGTGGCAGGAGGAACTGTTTAAGGAGCAGGCACTGTTCGAGCAAGGGGCGCTAAGGTTGTACGAGGAGAAAAAACATGAAGAGTTGAACAAGTACATGACGGATTATACCAACCTGTGGGGAGACAAGGTGGTGGACAAGGCATGGGAGCTGGGCGATGAGCTTTGGACAAAATATGATGAACTTTTTTAAAAAAATTGGAGCTTAAGTTTAGCCCTGTTTAGCCAGATAAAAATGCAGAAAGCTTATTTATACTGCGGTTTATTCTCGCAGCAATAGATAACAAATATTCGAAAACAAGCGAAATAATGAATACTGAGACAAAAAGAGGTTTTGCAAGCGACAATAACGCAGGGGTGCACCCTGAGGTCCTGAAGGCAATGGAACAAGTGAACAGCGGTCATGAGATCGCCTACGGTGACGACCGCTACACTGCTGAAGTAACAGCGAAAATGAAAAAGATCTTTGGAGAAGAGAGTGAAGTCTTCTTTGTTTTTATCGGTACGGCGGCCAATGTCCTTGGCCTCTCCTCCGTTACACAGTCCTACAACGCGATCATCACCACCGATACCGCCCATATCCATGTGGATGAGTGCGGGGCACCTGAAAAATTCACCGGGTGTAAGATGCTGACGGTGCCCACGCCTGATGGCAAACTGACCACCGAACTGATCAGCCGGCACATGCATGGCTTCGGGTTTGAGCACCATGCCCAACCCAGGGTGATCTCTATTACTCAGTCGACCGAGCTCGGCACCCTCTATACTATTGAGGAGATCACCAGGATCGCCGATTATGCGCATGAGCGCGGATTGCTGCTGCATATGGACGGAGCGCGGATCAGCAATGCAGCGACCGCACTTGGTACCGGTTTTTATGATATGACCGGTGGGGCAGGGGTGGATGTGCTCTCTTTTGGAGGCACCAAGAACGGGATGATGTACGGTGAAGCGGTGGTATTTTTTCATAAAGGATTATGCGAAGACTTTAAATACCGCCGCAAGCAGGGGATGCAGCTGGCTTCCAAAATGCGGTACATCGCTGCACAGTTCGATGCCTTCCTTGCAGATGACCTCTGGAAAAGGAACGCCCTGCATGCCAACAGGATGGCGCAAAAACTATATGCGGCTGTGAAGGATATTCCGCAGGTACATGTTACTCAGCCCGTACAGGCCAATGCGGTCTTTGCAACCATACCGGCATCACTCATCCCTCAACTGCAGGAGGAGTTTTTCTTCTATGTTTGGGATGAAGATACCTCTGAAGTAAGATGGATGTGCTCGTTCGACACAGAGGAGGAGGATATTGAAAGGTTTGCAACCTTATTGAAAAAACAGCAGTGAGCTGTCGCCGTAGCTTAAAAACCGGAATTCATTCTCCAGTGCGTAATCGTAAATCTTCCGCCAGTCGTTGCCCGCCACTGCAGCAATAAGCAGTAGGAGCGTACTTTTGGGCTGATGAAAATTGGTGAAGAGTCCGCTGATCACCCTGAACCGGTACCCCGGAGTGATCATCAGCCGTGTATGAAAGGAGAACGAATCGATACCCGCTTCATCCATTTTTTTTATCAAAGTCCGGATGGCTTTTTCCAAAGGTACCGGATCTTCCATATTCGCCATCGATGTCCGGCCCGCTTTATCCAAAGGTATTGAATCTTCTATTTCATTTGCCAACGAATGTTCCAACTTGTGCGGCGCAGCCCCTTTTTCCAAAGGTACCGGATCTTCCATTTCATTCGCCAACGAATGCTCAGGCTTTTCCGGCTTATCCCCCTGTTCCATCTCATATGCATCCCACTGGTCGAGAAGGAGGTTGTCGAATGAAAACTTTTCACTGCTGATCGCCCTTATCCCCAGCCAGTAGAGCGATTCCAGGCTGCGGGTCGTTGTGGTACCGACGGCGATTTTGCGATCCCCCGATAACA
>CAYOVC010000309.1:0-3799 GCA_964407305.1 uncultured Bacteroidaceae bacterium
TACTGAACTGGTCCATAATTTCGGAATAGAGCAGGGTAAAAAGTTCGGAGCATACAATAAAACTTGTGATTATAATCAACACCGATAAAATGGTGAATTGTATTCGTTTGGAAGATGGTATGCGGGTAAGAATGGTGGTCCCGGTATGAAAGAGGAACGCCGAATAGAATCCGAGAACGACCAGGAAGATCAGCGACGGAAAAAGTTTTATTACTGCCAGAACAAGAAAAAAAGGCAGCTGGGAATAGGCTGCAAGTGCAAAATAGCGTGATGATTTCACTTCAGAGGAGATGTTATGTCCAAGCAGGCCAATGGCTCTGCCGGATATGTAGGTGTGGGTGATCAATAGAAAAAAGACGATGATCGCGTTGATAATAACATACAGGAAGGAATTGACCGGCAGCGCGATTGTTGAATAGGAAGATCCTATCAGTGCAAAGATTGCCACGATCGCTGATACAGGCAACGTATAGCTTTTGGTTACTGTTGCCAGGTCGGCTCTTTCCTCCTTTATCAGTTTGAATTCCGCCCCCGGATTGAACAACAGGTTCTGTCCCCGAATAAATAGTTTTTTAAGTCCCATGCAAATTTTCCTATACCTAAATATACGAAATATTATCTTTTTGATTGTATCCCGGGGGAACATATTCAATTTTTTTACAAGGTTTTCTCTGCACTGCACATAGTGAGCGCACCAATGCCGTCCGAACCACCCGGCTTTTTGGATTAAAAGTTCTATTTTTACCACATGGGAGAACGGGCTGAGATGATTACGATCCTGGGGCATACTGCAGCAGGTAAAACTGCAATTGCGGCGCGTGTCGCCCATCGCCTTGACGGAGAGGTGATCAGCGCCGATTCCAGGCAGGTTTACCGGGGCATGACAATCGGTACCGGGAAGGACTATGCTGATTATGTGGTTGATGGAGAATCGGTCCCCTTTCACCTGGTTGATATTGCGAAAGCCGGTGAGGAGTACAATGTTTATAGCTTTCAGCGCGATTTTCTTCGCGTTTACCGGGAGTTGAAACAGGGGAACCGGTTACCGGTGATGTGTGGTGGCACAGGATTGTATATCGAATCGCTTCTTCGGGGATATGAAATGATCCATGCTCCTGTAGATGAAAAGAGAAGAAGGGAACTGGAATCAATGAGCCAGGATGAGTTGGTTCAACTGTTAAACAGTTACAGGCCACTGCATAATACGACGGATGTCCTGACAAGAAAACGGACCATTCGAGCCATTGAAATTGCCGAATATGAAAGAACTGCCGGTAGGGAAGGCCCCTCTGTTCCTGTCATCAATTCCCTCAATGTGGGTGTTCGCTATGCGCGGGAGGTGAGGAGAGAAAGGATTACGGAACGTCTGAAACAGCGGCTGGAACAGGGGATGGTCGAAGAGGCAGAGGCCCTGCTGCATGCCGGGGTGGGGCATGAGAAGCTTGAATACTATGGGCTCGAATATAAATTTCTTTCGCAGTACCTTCAGGGAGATATGACTTATGAGGAGATGTTTCGTGGTCTTAATACAGCCATTCACCGCTTCGCAAAACGGCAGATGACCTGGTTCAGGGGGATGGAGCGGCGCGGGATAAACATTCACTGGATTGAAGGTGAACAGCCAATGGAAGAAAAAGTTGAAACGATTATCCGGCTATACGAATCGCTGCCATAGCACTGTCAGTAGAGTCGGAGCGGACTACTTGAATTGCCATGAGATATCGAAGATATAATAGACAAGTCCGGCTGCCATCAGCAGGTTGATCGCGGAGAACAGATAGTTGTATGATACACGCCACGTAGTAACACTTCTTCTGATCATGATCCCGATATTGGGGATAAAAAATGCAAACAGACAAAAAACCGTAAAGATGGTCAGTATTCTCTCCTCAGACTCTTCAGTGGGTTCGGAGGTCATCGGGAAAAAGAGCACCAGGTATGCCAGCAGGATAAATGCAGCAAGGTATATAAGGTAGCTGATTTTCAGGACGATGGTTGAGGTCGGTCTTTTACGGTGTTTCCTGAAGGGCTTTAGGACAATAATAGCGATGACATAGACCAGCAGGAATGAGGCGATAAAGATAAAGTGCAGCAGGAAATTCATGACATTGAATCAATGTTTCATCCGCAAGGTATGAAATAGATTGCAATTATTAAAGCAGTTGCTCACGATGTAGCCGGAAAATCAGACATCCAGTTTTTCCATGGCCTCTTTGATCTTTGTCTCCAGCTCTTCAGATAATTCAGGATTGTCGCTGAGCAGTTGCTTCACCGCATCACGTCCCTGTCCGAGGCGTGTCTCACCGTAGCTGAACCATGACCCGCTCTTTTTCAGGATATCGAGCTCAACACCCAGGTCAATCAGTTCGCCGGTTTTGGAGATTCCCTGTCCGTACATAATATCAAACTCAGCTTTTCTGAACGGGGGTGCCAGTTTGTTTTTCACCACCTTCACGCGGGATCTGTTTCCCTGTATATCTTCACCATCTTTTAGCTGACCGATCCTTCGGATGTCCAGTCTGACCGAGGCATAGAATTTCAGTGCATTGCCACCGGTTGTGGTTTCGGGGTTGCCAAACATGACCCCGATCTTCTCTCTCAGCTGGTTAATGAAGATACAGGTAGTATTTGTCTTACTGATATTGGCTGCCAGTTTCCTCAGTGCCTGTGACATCAGCCTTGCCTGCAGTCCCATTTTCGACTCTCCCATTTCACCCTCAATCTCAGCCCTGGGTGTGAGAGCAGCAACGGAGTCGATGACAATGATATCGATGGCACCCGATCTGATCAGGTGGTCGGTGATCTCGAGTGCCTGTTCACCGTTGTCGGGCTGGGAGATATACAGGTTTTCAACATCCACCCCCAGCTTCTGGGCATAGAACCTGTCGAATGCATGCTCGGCATCAATAAAGGCAGCAATACCTCCCTTTTTTTGCGCCTCAGCGATGGCATGAATCGCCAGGGTAGTCTTCCCGGAAGATTCAGGTCCGTAGATCTCGGTCACGCGTCCGCGGGGATATCCCCCGACACCGAGTGCAACATCGAGACCAATGGACCCGCTTCCGATCACAGGTACATCAACTATGGCTGAATCTCCCATTTTCATGATCGCTCCCTTACCGTAACCTTTTTCTATCTTATCCAGTGTCAGATTCAAAGCTTTCAGCTTTTCCTGGTTGTCATTTTTCTGATTCGTCATAGCCTTTTTTATCTGTTAATGTGTTCTAACCTTCAAATATCTGTTGGGTGTGCTCTTTTGTATTCACTTTTTCAATGATGTTTTCGATGACTCCTTTCTCTGAGATGATAAAAGTTTTCCTTAGCACACCCATGTAGGATTTTCCGTACATCTTCTTTTCACCCCAGGCTCCGTAAGCCTCCAGAATTTTTTTATCAACATCCGACAGGAGGCTGAAGGGCAGAGCATACTTCGCGATAAATTTCTGATGTGATTTCTGGCTATCGGGACTTACGCCCAGTATTTCGTATCCCTCTGCCATGAATTTTTCATAGTTGTCCCTGAGGTCACATGCCTCGGCTGTACAACCGGGTGTATTGTCCTTGGGATAGAAGTACAACACCAGTTTCTTCCCGCCGAACTGATCCAGCGAAACCATATTTCCGTCTTGATCCGGTGCCGAGAAGGCAGGTGCCGGATCTCCAATTTTTAGTTTACTCATTTTCTTCTTGTGTTTGTAAAATTATAAAGTTTCCACTTAAACGGTGGCTGATTGCCTCAAAGTTTATTAACAATCTGCCTTCAATTGATTGAATTAAAATTTGTATTTTTGGTCAGCCT
>CAYOVC010000310.1:0-3799 GCA_964407305.1 uncultured Bacteroidaceae bacterium
AGATGTTTTGTCATTTTTTTGTTTTTTCATAGCCTCAAGGCTCCTGCATGTTTCAATTAGAAGCGTTTCGGTTAAAAACTTTATTTTTGAGATATGATAACATTGTTGGTGTTTTATTTCATGAAAAATACTTTCCGTGATTTGCCCGATATTTTTATTTATAAATCGATGGGAGCTTTTACTGCTTAAAGTACTTCCTATTTTTCCTTGCTCTTCTTTACTTAAATTTGTCCATTGTCCCAGGGATAATCTGTCGTTTTGGACAAAATGTTCTGTTTCAATTATTATCCAGGTTAACATGCCGATATCGAGGTGCCCTTTTATACCACCATGTATTTCGTAAGGGCATGTTACAAAGCAATCACCCGGGTACAGGGTATATGTCTTTTTTTCAACCTGCCACCGGTATTGGCCACTATTTATGTAACAAATCTCTATTCCTTTGTTGTAATGGATTTTTAGCGAACCGGGAATTACTTTATTGAATTTTTGACGCCCAAATTCTCTTATGAATGATATTCCATGAGGAAGCGAATAATTGGCCGATTTATTATCGAGTTCAGGAACCGATAATAGTATCCTGGCTTTTTCCTGCATGAAAAGGAATTTCTCCATGAATATGATAATCTTTTCTGTTTTATAAAGATAAAGAGAAAGTCCGGATGTCCGTTATTTTTCATTGTTAGTTTATGGAAGTATCGTATATTAAATTGTTGCAACTTCGTGCCAATGAAAGATTAGAAATAAGGACTATATTGTTTTTAATGAAACTCGACTGAACATCTTATGAGGGATCCTTCAATGGAGCAAACTGCTGCGGGTTTATGTACCACAAGCGGCATTGACAGTAATCTGAATTACACGCGCGAAGAACGTGAAGTGCTAAGGTCATTGGCTTTTAAAGTTGCTGAAATAGCCAGCAGGCCTGGGGAGAAAGAGAAAACCAGTGCCTGGAAATTCCTTAACAAGCTCAACCCCTCCAGACCACTTGTATTCTGTGATCCGGAGAATGGTTGGAACGAAATCATAACCCAGGATCAAATAGTATGCAAGGCACCCCTTTTCAGGGTATGGGAAATGCATTTGCGCAAGGAAATTTTTTGGGCCGAAAGAATGAAAGATGATAAGGTTATTGAACCCTTTTTTAATATCCCTTATCATTATACCGATTCAGGCTATGGCATGAACGAGGAGAAGATTTCAAAAAAGGCTGATGAAGGTTCCTTTAAATATCAAAGCCCTTTAAAGGATTACGAAAAGGATTTTGACAAGCTAAAGTTTCCAAAAATAGAGGTTGATTATAACCGGACAAATCGAATAAAGGAACTTGCCGGGGATATCCTTGGAGATATCCTTACAGTAAGGGTAAAAGGGGTTTGGTGGTGGACACTCGGCATGACCTGGGATTTTATTAAAATCAGGGGATTGGAAAATTTAATGTTGGATCTTTTAATACATCCTCAATGGGTACATAAACTCATGAGCTTTCTACGAGATGCTACTTTAAAAAAACTTGAATTCCTGGAAAAGAGCAATTTGCTTTCCCTGAATAATGATGGCACCTATGTGGGTTCCGGGGGGTTTGGGTGGACAGATGAATTACCCTCACCAAAACATGTGAATGGAAATGTAAAGCTTAATGATATGTGGGGTTTTGCTGAAAGTCAGGAAACAGTGGGGATAGATCCTGGCTTGTTCAATGAGTTCGTTTTGCCTTATCAATTGCCTATCATCGAAAAATTTGGCCTGAACTGTTATGGTTGTTGTGAACCCCTTGATAGCAGGTGGAATTATGTGAAGAAAATACCCAGGTTAAGAAGGGTTTCCGTATCACCCTGGGCCAATATCAACACCATGTCTGAATACTTGGGCAAAGATTACATTTATTCCCGTAAACCTTCCCCGACAGGTTTGGCTGTTAAAAACCCGGATTGGGATAAGATAAGAAAAGAGTTGCGTGAATTTTTCAAAGCCACGCGGCAAAATAACGTTGAGATTATCATGAAAGATAACCATACCCTGGGTGGAAATCCTGATAACGCCGTCAGGTGGTGTGAGATTGCCAGGGAAGAATCTTTATCTTAAACTTAAATGCATGGTTTTTAATTCATTGGATTGGATAGTAGTATTTGTATATTTTGGCTTTCTTTTTAGTTTGGCCGTATACTTTTCCAGAAAACAGAAAAGCACGACCGACTATTTTCTTGCCGGTCGGAATTCCAAATGGTACGCCATAGGAACCTCCATATTTGCCGCCAACATTTCCAGTGAACATTTAATAGGATTGGCGGGATCTGGTGCTGCTGCCGGGTTGGCCGTGGGGGCGTATGAATGGATGGCCGTATTCTGTTTGTTCGGGCTTATTTGGATCTTTTTACCCGGGTACCTTAAAAGCAAAATTTTTACCATGCCTGAATTTTTGGAAAAAAGATATAATTCGCAAAGCAGGTGGTATCTTAGCATCATCTCGCTTTTGGCATATATTTTTACCAAAATTTCGGTAGCTTTATTTGCCGGGGCCATTATCATGAAATTTGCATTGGGTTGGGATTACATGGTTTCGGCATTGATCCTCATCATTTTTACCGGTCTGTACACCATTGCAGGTGGGCTAAGCGCGATTATTTTTGCAGATATAATACAAACCGTGGTTTTGATCATTGGTTCCATTGTTTTAACAATTATTGGATTGGATCGGGTTGGCGGTTATATGGAATTAAAAAACTCGCTGCCCCCCTCTTTTTTTGATATGTTCAGGCCTGTGAATGATCCCGTTTATCCCTGGCCGGGAGTGATATTCGGAATTCTTATTTTGGGGATATGGTATTGGGCAACCGACCAATATATTGTGCAAAAGGCATTGTCTGCCAAAAATTTAGACCAGGCACGTGCCGGGGGTAACCTGACTGCCCTGTTAAAGATTCTTCCTGTTTTTATTTTCGTGCTGCCTGGCTTGATAGCGAGGGTATTATGGCCGGAAGAAATTGCTGTGTCGCCAGATTCAGCTTACCCACTTTTGTTGACAAGGTTATTGCCTCCCGGTTTTTCAGGAATCATATTAGCGGCGCTTTTTGCCGCGCTTATTTCATCATTAAGCGCCGTGTTCAATTCTTGTGCATCAATATTTACCATGGATATTTACCGCAAAATCAAACCAGGTGCAAACGAGAAAAGGCTTGTTTTAATCGGTAGGATTTTTACCGGCGCAATTGTTGTCATTGGCTTGTTATGGATTCCCATAATACGACATATGAGCAACCAGATATACCAATATTTACAGGCAGTACAGGCATATATCAGTCCGCCGGTTACTGCCGTGTTTTTGGTAGGTATTTTTTGGAAAAGAGCTACGGGTAAAGCTGCAATTACAACATTAATCGCAGGAGGGGTTTTGGGGGCAATTCGATTTATCCTTGATTTAGTCTCCCGGAACCACGATTTGGGGGTATTCAATCATTTTGTTGCAATACCATTTTTGTATTACTGTATTTATGCATTTATTCTATGTTGTTTTATTTTAATTACAGTGAGTATTTTTTCCAAAGAATCTACAGAGAAAATGTTGCAGGTGGAAAGTATTGTTATTTCAAGGGGAACATTCAGAAAAACAAAATTTTCCACTCCATTGATCCTTAATATCATATTCTCTTTATTTGTAGCCATAACAACAGTAGTTCTATGGAGCCATTTTTCCTGATTTAATAATAACTTTTAAAAAAAAAATGATATGAACCGAGCCATGACAAAAAAGAGGACACACACGGGTATGATTATCACATGCCTGATAGTCGCCTTAAAG
>CAYOVC010000311.1:0-3779 GCA_964407305.1 uncultured Bacteroidaceae bacterium
TCAGTTCGAAGAGGGTCGACGGCTTCTCCTCGCCGTCGATCACGAACGTGCCGTTAAAGATCTTGTGGCGGCAGTGCTCGGAGTTCACCTGTGCAAAGCCATACAGCTCACTGTCGGTAAGTTTTCTGCCGATGCGCCGGCTCACCGACTCCAGGTACTCGATCTCGTCGGCATTGAGTGCCAGTCCTTCCAGTGCATTGTACGCCGCGATATCGTCGATGTGCAGCACCGGTTCGGGCTGTTTGCTGGTTTTAAAAATCTCCTGGTTGAGCCCTTCGTAGAGCCGTTGCAGCATCGGGTCGTAGCTGCTCTCCTTTCCTGGTACGGCGAAATACTCCTCGATGCGGGTGATTCCTGCGATCCCCATGTTCTGTGCGATCTCCACGGCATTGGTACCCCAGGGGGTAATCATCTCCTTGCGCGGACCGACGAAAAACCTGTCGACCGTTTTTTGTCCGGAAGCTGTTGCTCCGCCAAAGGCCCACTCCAGTTTTTGCTGATCGCCGGTTGAAAGTGCGGCAGGATGTTCAACGGCAATGATCTTGTTTTCGGGCAGGGAGAAAAAAGTTATCATAGGGCTCAATAAATATTATGAAAAATGATTTTGTCGTGGAGAACCGGTATAAAGGCCGGGATTTGACAGTAACCGGTTCGACTGACAGCGCAAAGATAATGTTTCACTGAATAAAATTGATGTATGAAGTAAATTTCATTGGCAGAAACAGGAAAAGGTACAGGTACATAGAATTTATTTTAGACCATCAATGAATAGTATAAAGTGTGGACCTGGTTCCATCCAATGCCATGCCCCGGACAAGCAAAAAAACTAATGGTTTATTAAAGTAAGCTTTCGAATTAATTAACGAAGTTGATATGTCTTTTTCAGACTTTTGAAAAGTCAGATCTGGTTATTCGGAGGTTTTCAAAAAAATATCAAAATATGCTACTATCGAGAAGACAATTGCTTAAGAATGTTTCTTTATTAACATTTGTGCCGGTTGGATTCAGTAATCAATTATTGAGATCACGGGATAGTTCATCGCGGGTATTAATAGAGGCTCACCGGGGAAATTCAATAAATGCCCCTGAAAATACGATGTTTGCTTTTGAAGAGGCTCTCGAAATTGGAGTTGATAGAGTGGAGATCGATCTTGAGTTTTCTAAAGATGGCAGGCTGGTTGTGATTCATGATCGAACGGTCGACAGGACCACAAACGGGGAAGGATACGTTTCAGAGCTGACTTATGAAATAATAAAAAGACTTGATGCCGGCAGTTGGAAATCGAAGAAGTATCGAGGAGCCAGGGTGCCTTTACTGGAAGATGTTTTTGATCTATGTAAAGGCAAGGCGATGGTAAACATTGATTTAAAGAATAGTGATGCAGCAATTCCCATGACAAAGTTGATTAAAAAGATGAAGATGGAAGGAGAGGTAGTTATTACAGGGCTTATTCCAAAATGTGTCTATTCAATACGAAATGAGAATTGTTTTCCAACCATGTTTTTTGAATCAGATGCGGGATTCTCAGAATCTATGAAGGAAAACAATTATCAAGATGCGATTGAATCTGCGATTATTTCGGCCAGAAAGGTTGGTTTGCCGGGTTTTATCTTTCATCATAGTTGGATCAATAGTCGTATTCTATATGCAGCCCGCAGGCATGGACTTGCAGTTTGTGTTTACGATGTAAATGATCTTTCTACCGCCAGGGAGATGGACAGGATCGGAGTTGATTCGATTATGACGGACGATCCAGCTTTGATTAAAAACGAACTCACCTGATAAATAGGACCTAATCTGTAAAGTGCAACTTAAAAAAATTGTTGATATAAAGATAAAACCATTGAAATTCTGGAATTTCTTAACACAACCTTCGGTTTTAGTTAACCTCTTTTCCTTTTGCTGCGAATACTTTTGTATCAGAAATTGAAGATGATGAAACGAGTATGTATAGTTACGATGATGATTGCCTTTGCAGGAATTGCGAATGCCCAAACACTCTCTTATGTTCCAGAGATGGATTCTGAAATAAAAGGCTCAGCAAAGAATGAGAAGGAATATAAGAATGAGAAGGAGTATTATGAGTTCTATGCAGATCATGAGTTAACTGTTATTGAAGAACAGATAGATGAGATCGATCGATCTCTTGTTCGCAGACATAGGCTTGGAGAGGATATTTCGCTCTATTTTCACTTAATGGAACAGGAGTATACTTATTTGACAGAGCCTGCCCCCGGATCATTTTCAGGGCGGCTGGTTGTCAAAAAGCCCGCAATCTATAACAGCATTTATAGAATGGACAAATACTACAGGAAGCTTATCAGAAGGGGGCTTGCATCTGAGGAGCAAAGTAAAAATAATCTGAAAGAATCTATTGAAATCGCCTTAATTATTTTACACAAGGATACCGGTGCGTTTGAATCAGCGCTGGAGGAGGCAAACTCCGATGAGGAGCTTCTGGCCTTGTTTAACCGTATAAAACTTAAAAGCTATTAAACACGGCTAGTCTCACAATATATAAATCATAACATACACATATTTAAAGAGATAAAAAGACTTATTCTTTTTTAACAGGATACGTATGCACTATTTTTACTAAACCTAAATATACTTTGAAATGAAAAGAAAACTGTTTTTCGCGTTGTTGTTCATGGGATTGGGTGTTCTGATACATGCCCAGAACATTTCAGTAAAAGGCCGGGTATCATCGGTTTCCGGCGAAAATCTGATTGGAGTGAATGTGATTGAAAAGGGGACCGTAAACGGAACGATTACAAATGTTGATGGAACCTATTCAATCAGTGTTGACCCTTCAGCAATTTTGCTTTTTTCCTTTATCGGCTATGAAACCACTGAGGTAGAGGTGAATGGACAAACAACCATTGATGTTGAGATGGATGAGGGAGCCTATACGCTCGACGAGTTGGTTGTAACAGCCCTTGGTATTAGTCAGGCAAAAAAGACCATCGGTTATTCAACCCAGGAAGTAGATGCAGAGCCGCTGTCTAAGAACAATGCACAGAATATTGGCAACCTGCTTACAGGAACTGTGGCCGGACTTACGGTGAGTAATCCGACGGGTATGTTTCAGGCACCCTCTTTTTCCCTGAGGGGAAAGTCGCCACTCATTGTGATCGACGATATACCTGTTTCCACCGATCTGTTTGACATTAACTCAAATGATATTGCAGATATTACTGTCCTGAAAGGTACGACAGCCTCAGCACTGTATGGATCGCGTGGACGAAATGGTGCAATCCTTATAAAAACAAAAAGGGCGCAGCAAAGCGGTTTTCATGTTGAAGTATCGAACAGTACCATGGTAACAGCCGGCTTTACTGTATTTCCTGAGACCCAAACAGAATATGGTAACGGCTCTTTAGGAAAGTATGAGTTCTGGGATGGAAAGGATGGAGGTATTTCTGATGGAGATATGATCTGGGGACCGAAATTCTCCGACAACCTGGAGATTCCTCAATGGAACAGTCCGATCTACGACAATGTTACAGGAGAAACAATTCCCTGGTGGGGTGATGTATCCGGAACAAAGTATGATGATAAATCACGCTATTCAAGGGTCCCGATTCCATGGGAGTACCATAACAACCTGAAGGATTTCCTTCGTACCGGAGTTGTAAGTACGAGTAATTTTGCCATCTCCTACAAGGATGAGAAGTTTAATTACAGGTTTTCCACTTCGTATACTGGTCAGCGCGGACAGGTTCCCAATTCAAGTTTGAAGCAGGGCGGACTTAGTTTTACAACTTCGTATAAACTG
>CAYOVC010000312.1:0-3759 GCA_964407305.1 uncultured Bacteroidaceae bacterium
TATTGAGGCCTACAGGAAGGTGGATTCTTTCAGGTAGTGGCAATAGATACCTTGTTGCAATAAGAATGGATGCATTCCGGTAGTGAAAAATGATGCGTGCTGCACCCTGTTGTACTAAATATTGATTTATTACGGCAAGTACCGAAAGTATTCTGTTGCACTAAAAATCCGCTACAGTAGTCATGAACAATGTCCTTCTGTGCTAACTGAAAAGTTCGATGACCTCCTCCTTGCGCATATCGCGCAGGGGATTGTTTGAGGTGACAAATGTTCTGGCCAGCTCCGATTTTCGCTGCTGAAGCCGCTGAATCTTCTCCTCTATCGTATGGTTCGAGATAAACCTGTAGACAAATACGCTCTTATCCTGACCGATCCGGTGGGCCCTGTTGAGCGCCTGCATCTCCGCTGCCGGGTTCCACCATGGATCGAGCATGAATACATAGTCGGCGGCGGTTAAATTCAATCCTACACCACCGGCCTTCAGTGAGATTAAGAAGATCCTGCAATCAGAATCGTTCTGAAACCTGTCCACCTGTTCCTGCCTTTTCACCGTTGCACCGGTGAGCCGGGCATACTCCCACTTACGGTTATCAAGCTCTGCTGCATAAAGATTCAAATGCTTCACAAAAGAGGAGAAAATGAGTACTTTGTGCCCTTCACTGATCACACTTTCAATGTTCCTGAATACTTCATCATATTTCCCCGATCCATATTCATAGTCATCCTCCACCATCACCGGGTGGTTGGAAAGCTGCCTTAGTTTTGTCAGTGCTTTCAGTACCATAATCGCCGATCTCTCAAGACCGATCTCCTCAAGATTTTCAAGCAGGCTGTTGCGTATGGTCGACTTCTCCTCTTCATACAATCGTTTCTGCTCATCTGTCATGTTGCAAAACCTGTACTGCTCATACAGAGGAGGTAGTTCTTTTGCTACCTCCTCCTTGGTCCTGCGAAGGATAAAGGGATTGATCAATTCCTTCAACCGCTGCTCCTGGTCCTTGTCTTTCTTCTTCTCTATCGTCCTGACAAACCGTTTCTTGAAAAAACTGAGACTACCCAGCAAACCCTCGTTTACAAAATTAATCTGTGACCATAGATCGGTGAGTGAATTCTCTATGGGTGTACCGGTAACCACCATTTTGTGACGGGCATTCAGGTCTGACATGGCCCTGTACAGTTTTGAGTGCGGGTTCTTGATCATCTGACTCTCATCCAGAATCACATAGTGAAACGCATAATCCCTGATAAAGTCGATGTCCTGACGAACGGTGTGATAACTGGAGATGACCACATCACAATATTTGAACCCCGCTGTGTTACGCGGTCTGTTGAGACCGGTATGTGCAGCCACCTTTAATGATGGGGCAAACCGCTCAATCTCATTGATCCAGTTCTGGATCAGTGAAGCAGGCACGACGATCAGCGAAGCAACATGTTCGTTCCCCTCACTAAACAGTGTTAGCTGTCCCTCTTCAGGAGTTTCAAGGTTGGTGGTTGCAACATGCTGCTCCTTGTTCAGGAGCAATACCGCAATGGCCTGAAGCGTTTTTCCCAGTCCCATATCGTCGGCCAGACACCCGCCAAAACCATTCTCCTGCAACAACCAGAGCCAGGCAAAGCCCTCAGCCTGGTAGTCTCGCAGCTGAGCCTTTAATCCACGGGGCAGGGCCACCTGCGGCAGTGTATCCGATCTGTTCAGCTTGTCGAGGCGATCAATGGTAGAAGCATGCTTTTTGCGCAATCCTTCATCAACCTGGGAAAAATGCTGCTTGTGTACCCTGAGTGTATCCTGATCAATTTGTCCAAATTCAAAAACAGCCTTGTACCGTGCGAACCACTCTTCGGGTATCACTGCAATAGTTCCGTCCGGTAATTCATATAACCTGTCATAATTAAGAATGTGCCTTTTCAACCTGATGAACGGGATGCTGTATTCACCGAATTTCACGGTTGCATGAAGATCAAACCAATCCTCCCGCTCCCTTGACTCAATAACAAATTCAACCGGCCGAAGCCAGTACTCCCTGTCTAACTTCTGGCATATCTCAAATCCATTTTCTTCGAGATATGCATGGTGCTCATTTGTAAATATAACTGCCTCGTATAATTTGTCTTGCACATTATTATCTGACCATTTTCTTAAAGTGTATGTATTGCGATCCCGGCTCTTAAGTCCGATCTCCTCCAGGACCACCTCCAGTTGCTCTTCCCATTCACTGTCCCTGCTAAACCTGGTAAAAGAATATTGCTCTTCATGGTTTTGAAAATCAACAAAGCATGTTTGTCGTGAGGCCGGCAACAGCCTGTATCTATTATACTGAAGCGTTAATAGCCATACCGGCTCCTGGTTCAGTCCGAATTCAAGGGTAAGCAGGGCACGCTTCTCCGGGGTTATCTCCGTTACATCAAAACCAATTGTTTCTACAGCATTGTTATCCCTTAGCGTGTTGGAAATAAAGGATTTATAGTACTTGGGTTCCGCTGATTTTGGAACGGTGATAAAGGGTTTTGAAAAGAAGGGTGTTAATTTTTTAGCATCAACATGATCAATGAAATAGATATCCTTACCCAAAAGGATCGTGGCAGGCTGATTGCTGATCACCTCCGCCTCTTCGTGGATCAGCTCAACAGGGTCATCGTTTCTCAAAATGGAAAGGCTATACCGGGTACCCTCTGATGTCCTGTGAAAACGAAAAAAGGGATTTGCAATTCTTTTATGGAGGACCAGGAAATCATCCCCGAAGATATTCTGTCGCGACTTCTCCTTGAAAAAAACCTTGAAATTATTTTCAGCAGCAATCTTTAAAACGGCATACAACCGTTTCTCTATGTAGGGCCTGATGTGACTTTTTATTGTATCTGCGTCAATATTATCCTGAAACTCCTTAACGGTAGGTTTTTTGGAAAACAAGCGGTGCAGTTTCCTGTCGTTATATTCATCAATTAAAAAGACAACCTCCTGCTGCATTGGTGTTAATCGCTTAAAAGATAAGGAGTCTTCATTCCTGAGCAAAATCTCTCCTGTCACATAATACATCGATTGCTCATCCTTCTCCAGGAGTTGTGGGATCAAAATTTTACCCCACAGCCGATGCGGTATATAACCAAGTGCAAATAATGATTTCTTCATGTACGTTGAATGGGTCACAGCGGGACAAACTGCAATGATGGGAAATTGAAGCGAGAATTCAAAGATATGTTGATAAATATCCTGGACGCTACTTTCTGAACTGGTCCCTTTTGTCACCCACTTTAACTTCTACATTTTTTCCGTCGCTATACACAGTAAGAATGGCAAATCTTTGTGCCTGCATCTGCTGTATCTCATCCTCCTCACTGTCACTGCGCTGCTGACTAGAAAGTATGTTCCAGGCTGTTCCACGGATGAGCCTGGGGGGCACCCTTACCAGGTAAAGAAAGTCTCCTTCAAGACTTTGCTCGCCCTCAATCAGGATTAGTCCCAGGGTTGACGATATATCCATCAAGGGTATATTTATCACTCCCCCGACCAAAGAGAAACTTCGTCCACTCCTGAGCAGACCAAACTTAACGTTATCAAGGTCTTTATTCCCGGTATACTTCGCTATTTCCTGCAGCGGAGCAAAATTTCTAACCCTTCCGTCTGCCAGTGTCACGTTAAAAATAGCTGTAGATCGATCGAGATCAATAGAATAATCGGGTTTGAGAAAAAGTTCCGCAATACCATCCGTACTTAAAACACCATTGAAATTATCCTCAAGCGAATAGATGGAATCCTCC
>CAYOVC010000313.1:0-3738 GCA_964407305.1 uncultured Bacteroidaceae bacterium
CCCTTAAACCCTGTAAGTCATTGATTTACAGGGTTTTTTGCTTTAATAAGTGGGTATTGCATACTACTTGTTGATCATTTCCTCTTTTCCAATAACTGGTGTAATGGCTTTAAATTCTTCAAAATAGTCGGTAAGTTGATTAATCACAACAAAGAACATATCCCCGAAATCATGGTAATCACAGTTACGCACTGAACCAGCTTTGTATACCGGTATGCTTATTGTATCTCCGGAAGGATATAAAATATGAACAATTATCGGTTAGCAGGTACTCCGGGATTGTCGGCACGTACCGATAGAACAAGCAGAATCACTGAAAGTGACAGGCATAAAAGAGCAACCGCACCATAACTCCCGGTAAATTTTAATGAGAGGCTAAACAGGTATGGTCCCATTGCCGAGCCAAAAACGGCCAGGCTAAGCGAAAAACCGGAAATGGCACCGAGGTGTTTCAAGCCATAAAACCGTGGCCATGTAACCCCTATAAGAACAGCATACATTCCCCAAACGATTCCATTTCCAGCGATTATTATATAGTAGGCAGCAGGCTGACCGGCAAGGAGGAAGAGTCCCAGCGTTGAGGTAATCATTCCCGACAGAAACAGCATCAGCAGGTATTTCAGCTTTACAAAATCACTCAGGTAGCTGAAAATAAACTGGACCACCACAGCAACAATTGAAGTCGGTACAAAAATTCCAAGTGCTTTTTCAGCAGTCATACCACTGGTCTCAAAAATTGACACCACATGAAAGGTTAGACCGGTCACAAAAAGCGAAGTAAGCGCCAGGGCCAGGGTAAAGGCCCAGAAAGCGAGTGTCAACCTGGCCTCTTTCAGGGTAAAGTTTTTTTCGGGCAGACTTGGCGGACGGGCCTTCCCTTTCCTGATCCGCATCCTGCCATCGGGTTTTAATCCGCAATGTTCAGGATTATCCCTGAAAATGATCAGGACAAAAATGGTAAACAGAATTCCTACAAGAAAAGCCAGGAACACCCATGCACCCCTCCACTCCAGGATGTTGATAACTTTACTCAGAACCTGCGGTGCCAGTGAAAAACCCAATGCGGTAAATATACCCAACACAGCATTGGCCATCCCCCTGCGCTTATCGAACCACTTCATTACCATGTTCCTTGAGGTCATCGTAAGCATACCCTGTCCAAAGAACCGGATACCCCAGAAACCAAAGGAGAGCAACACAAAGGTTGCTGCTGCCGGTGAGATCCAATCGGCACGCTGCATAAAATCCGCTATCCTGCCAACACGCGTAAGATATAGCAATATAAGACCCAGCAATACACCTGCACTGAAGGCCATTATCCTCGCCCCATACTTGTCATACAATTTACCCGCCCTGGTTATCATCAACCCTGAGAACAGCGTACCCACCAGGTAAGCCAGGCTGAGATTATCACGGTTCACCTGCAAGTCATGAAGCAGGTCCTCGGTAAAAGCTGATATACCGACGGTCTGACCGGGCACACTCATCAACATGCCGATTGTTCCTGCCCCCAGAATAACCCAGCCATAAAAGAAGGGAAATCTTGATGGTGCAAATGGTTTATTACACTGCTGCTTCACAACTATCTCGGATTTACGTTCCAGTAATATAACTTTTTATAAAATAATTACCTCTTTCGTCAACTCCTGTCGCCACATCTTAAAAAACAATAGCAGGACTATGATGCTCATTTTCTCCCATAAATGGTTCCGCGTTGCATCTGAACGAGTGTGGTATAAATAGCGATCCAAAGAAAAAACACAACGATCAGTGTAATGGACCGCTGGTGTATATAAAAACCTGCGAGGTTGGCAATGATCACCTTATCCTCCCGGTCGGGATGCACGATCAGCGGAATTCTTTTACCTGTCTCATATTCCAGATTTTCGGGACCTTCAATGGTACGGGCACTATCATTGTAATAGTATCCAATAACCGCCCTGCGCTCCACGCTGCGAAACAGCGATTCTTCTCCCGACACCTTCTTTTTCATCTCCAGCACAACACCCTCAACCCGCACACCTTTTAGGAGTATGTTCCACTCTTTCAATACGGGAAGAAGTAAAATCACGAGGGAAACCAGCAGGAAATGCTTATTATTCAACCTGTTGATTTTCATATATTTTTAATAAATATGAATTCCCTTTTTCTGCCAAATCCCCGGTCCCTCCAATAACAACTGCACGATGCTCTGCCTTATCAAACAGATGCTGCCCTACTCCTCGGTAACGAGAATCTTCTCAATCACATCGCCCTGCTTGATGTCGTCCACAACCTCAACCCCTTCAACTACCTTTCCAAAACAGGTGTGGTTGCGATCGAGGTGAGCGGTATTATTGCGGCTGTGACAAATAAAGAACTGTGATCCGCCGGTATTTCTTCCTGCATGGGCCATGGAAAGGACACCCCTGTCATGGTACTGGTTATCTCCGTCCAATTCACAATCAATCGTATAACCGGGTCCGCCTGCTCCTGTACCATCCGGACAACCGCCCTGGATCACAAAATCGGGAATCACCCGGTGAAATGTCAGTCCGTCATAAAACCCCTTTTTCGACAGTTGAATGAAATTGTCGACGGTATTTGGCGCATCCTTTTCATAAAACTCAACCTTCATCACACCCTTATCGGTATGGATCTCAGCTTTCTTCATAGCAATCTTTTCATTAAATATTTGTAATCATTATCATTTGCGGATATTGAAAATGATTCCCGCAAACCGGCAACTGCAATAGGAAATACCTTTTTAAACGTGAAATTGCCTGACTGCAAAAGTAGTGCTTTTTTTTGCAGCGGAAAAATTCATTCTTAAACACAAACTACCGCAGTTCCTATTTCAAGAGGGATGCCGCAGCCTTATCCATGTACCATTCCAACTCCGCCCTATTCGGAGCAACAAATGATGCGGGATAATCGAGATAATTTTCTGTACGTGTGATCACCTTCTTCGCAATTTCAGCCTTCTCCTCTCCTGTCACCAGAAACAATATCCTGGCGGCCGCATTCATCAAATGCCCCGTGAAGGTGACCCGTTTCTGTCCCGTTTCAGGATGGGTTCCCACGGTACAGAGGCTGTCAGTATTCCACAAATCTGCTTCACCAGGAAAGATCGAAGCAGTGTGTCCGTCGGCCCCCATGCCGAGAAATATCAAATCGAACACAGGAAAACTCATATCGGGCGACACCTGATCGAGGATCAGCCCGCCATAACGTTCCGCCTCCTTCCCCGGATCATCCTCGCCCCTGATTCTGAAATAAGAGGACTCCCGGATTTTCAATGGTCGAAGGAATTTCTCATATGCTGTCCCGAAATTGCTCTCAGAATGATCAGGCGGCACACACCGTTCGTCGACCCAATAGAAGCGAACCTTGTCCCAGTCAATAGCCGGACGAAGGGATGTCATAGCCTGAAAAAACAGGTTCGGTGTACTACCCCCCGACAAAGCGATATCGACCTGGTCATTTATTTCAGAGAGCCTGCGTACATATTCTGAAAAATCCCTGGCCAGCTTTTCCGCCAGCTCATTCTTGTTGGAATATATTTTTAATACAGGTGCTGTCATTATAAATCAATAAAGTAAAGCCATTTAATATGATTTGAAACCATCCGTAACCCCTTCTATTCGTAAGTCTTAAAATTAATCCACAAGTACAGCATCATAGATGCGGTTGATCATGTTGCGGTGGTGACCGCTGGTGCTCATCTGCTTTCTGTGACACACCTCGCAGCTGCCGTAA
>CAYOVC010000314.1:0-3735 GCA_964407305.1 uncultured Bacteroidaceae bacterium
ATTCAATGACACTTTCGGCAGGGTCATATTTACAGCGTTGGTATTGCTATTCTGCGAATGGTTCAGTGAGGCACTGAGGTTGAACGGACTGTTGGGCCAGCTCTTAGTGTAGGAGATACTGGATTGTTTGGTATTGGTTACTACATTGTTGATATTTCGGGTATGGTTTTTATCGTAAGATGAACTCGACAGGTTCACGGATGCACGAAAATTGCTGTTGGGGTTGGCCTCCCGTGCCTGTGCATGACTCCAGTTGATGGAATAGTCGCGTGATACACTGTACAATCCCTCCACATTTTTATACCCGGTAATATTGTTAAAAAACTGGATATTGACGCCTCCATTGAACCTGTACCTCCAGCGATAGTTGCTACCGGCCCGGATGCCCCACGTTCCGTTCGAATAGATATCCCCCGTTATGCGCAAATCCATGTAATCATTCAAAGCGAAATAATAACCTCCATCCCGCAGGTAAAAGCCCCTGCGTTCCTCCTCCCCGTATTGCGGTATCAGTATACCGGAAGTCTCCTGACGTGAGTTTGGAAAAAAACCGAAGGGCAAACCGATCGGCAGCGGGACGTCCTCCACCACGAGGTAAGCGGGACCGGCAACAATTTTGTTCCCTGGCAACGAAATCCCCTTGGTGATCGCAACGTAGAAATGGGGGTGTTCGGCATCGCAGGTGGTATATTTCCCGTCTTTCATATGAATATGACCACTCTTATGCTTTTTGGTCTCAGCGGAGTGCAGGTAACCTCCCTCCTGCTCAGTGATTACCTCTTCGATAAAACCGCGTTGGGTTTTGAAGTTGTACCTGATCCTTTTCGCTTCATAGCTCTCCTCCCCTTCAGAAAATATTGGATTTTGGGTGGTTTTACCGGTAGAATCGGGAATCCCATAGGCTGTTACCTCCGATTTATGCATCTCATATTTAATGTATCCTGCCTGCAGCTTTATATCCCCATAGGTTACAATTGCCTGGTTATACATCTCAACAGTGCCCCCGTCCATAGAAAATATAAGTGAATCTGCAGCATCATAGTCAACCTGATCGGAAATTGCACTTCCCAATTCTGACCTGCTGGTTGTATCTGGTTGAAAAGCCAGTGAATCCTGGAATAAGAGCGTATCTGTGATTGCCTGCAAAGAGTCGGGCAATTGCAATTCAGGAGTTACTGCCTCAAGAGAATCTGGCAGCTGTAATTTGGAAGTTGTAGCCCGAAGAGTGTCGGCAGTAAACTGAAGCGTATCTGCTGACAATAAAATTGAATCCTCACCCGCAGATTCCGAATATAAAATTGTATCATCAACATTGACAGTTACAGAATCATTTACGGGATCGGCCTGCCCTGCAGTCGTGTCGGGTTCCTGTCCATACAATAATGTACCTGTAAGGAGAGTTAAAACAATATTGATAACTATCTTTGGAGCTCTGTTCCGCAAAGTAAAATATCTATTAATTTTGTACCTGTATCGAGGTGTGCAAATCTAATGAAAATCCTCTAATAATGATAGCTGCAAATACATTGCCACTATATGTTAAACGACCGGGTCGGATATTTCTTATATCGATGATTTTCTTTTTGGTTGCCGCACCGCTGGAGGCTTTGCAGGAGGATGATATTAAAAACAGTATTAAAACGGTTGTTATCGATGCCGGTCACGGCGGCAAGGATCCTGGTGCCATAGGAAGATTGGCAAAGGAGAAGGATATCGCCCTGGGTATTGCACTGAAGGTGGGAGCGTTGATCGAGGAGCATGTTGGAGATGTTAACGTGCTTTATACCCGTACCAGTGATGTATTTGTTGAGCTACACGAGCGCGCGAGAATCGCCAACCAGGCCGAGGCCGACCTGTTCATTTCCATCCATGTAAATGCGAATACAAACACGAGGCCACTGGGCACCTCTTCACATGTGCTCGGACTGCACCGGGCCGGGGAGAATTTTGACGTTGCTGTTCGGGAGAACTCTGTGATATTGCTGGAGGATGACTACGAAACCAGGTACCAGGGATTTGATCCCACCTCGCTGGAATCATACATTATATTCTCGGTGATGCAAAATACCTATTTGAAGCATAGCATTGAGTTTGCATCATATGTTCAGGACCAGTTTCGGGAAAGAAGTAAGCGCAAGGACCGCGGGGTTGTACAGCAGGGATTATTGGTACTGGCGCAAACGGCTATGCCGGGGGTATTGATCGAAACCGGGTTTATCTCCAATCCCGAGGAGGAGAAGTTCCTGATGACTGAGTATGGACAGGACTTGATTGCATCTGCAATTTACCGTGCCTTTAAGCAATACAAAATACGAATTGAGGAGAATAGTAAGTTTACGATTGACCAGGCACTGGCAAGAGAACAGCTGAATGCTGAGCAGGAATTATTTACCGGGGACAGAGGAACAGAGGATCAATCCATAGACAATGAAATCATCTTCATGGTTCAGATTGCCTCATCAAGGAACCGCATTGACCCGGCACCCTCAGCTTTTAAAGGATATGAGAATGTAACGGTTATCCAGCAGGGTAAATGGTACAAGTATGCTGTCGGGTACAATCTCTCCTACCATGAAGCACTGCAAAGATGCAGCAGTGTAAAAGCAGACTTTCCGGGGGCATTTGTAGTTGCCATCAAAAACGATGAGTTGGTACCACTGAATGAGGCACTCATAGAAATAAACAGGTAAACTAAAGATTGTTATATTGGTTCGTTTCCGGGATGACTGGAGAAAGCGGGTTCTAAAAGTTATATATATGAAAATTGCAGGTGAAATTAAAATAGGTATTACCGGAATAATCACCGTTATTGTTATTATTTGGGGAGTCAACTATCTGAAAGGCAGAAATATATTGAATAGTAATTATACACTCATTGCAACCTTCGACCAGGTTGATGGACTGGAACCATCCGGCAAGGTGATGTTGAACGGATACAAGATAGGTACTGTTGATAAAATTGACTTCGATCCGCAAGCGAAAGTACCTTTTACACTTCAAATGGAGATTGATAAATCCTACCCTGTCAGGGCAGAAAGTATTGCTGAGATTTACAGTGCCGACCTGCTGGGCTCCAGGGCAGTCAGAATTATCCAGTCAGAGGAGACCGGGTTCATGGAAAGTGGAGACACACTGAACAGCAAGGTTACTGGCGATATGATCACTTCGCTGCTGGATCAGTTCTCCCCGTTGCTCTTACAGGCAAATGATGTGCTGCAGACGATCGATTCTGCTGGTGCCGCCCTCACCGTTATTCTGAGCAATCCCGCCCTGAAAACACTGGTCGGTCACATCGATCAGGCAGCAGGATCCATGAAAGAACAGCTCTCAGAATCAGGTGATCTCGCCAGATCGCTTGAAAACCTGAAGGTAATCACAGGAAGCATTGGTACACAGAGTGAATCAATTAAAAATACGATCGATAACCTGGAAAGCTTATCGGGTAAGCTGGACAGGGCTGAAATTGATTCACTGCTCCTGCAACTGCAAGATCTGAGTGAACACCTTTCAGGAATAACCTCCTCTATCAATAAGGGTGAAGGGACTATTGGAAAACTGGTCAGGGATGACAGCTTGTATGACCAGGTCGGACAACTGATCGCTGATCTCGACTCGCTGGTTACCGATCTGAATGAAAACCCAAAAAAATACGTCAGTTTTTCGCTGATCGGGAGATAATTTTTCAAATTCAGGAAAAATGGGTGCGCTGTTTTTGACTATTTAAATATATCTGTT
>CAYOVC010000315.1:0-3718 GCA_964407305.1 uncultured Bacteroidaceae bacterium
CGGTGTTCTCGATGTAGGGCCGGTAGGCGAGGAATCGGTCGGGGTCCGACAATTCGCATAGGGGTGAGTGTGATCGCTGCTATTGTTGATGTTACCACCGTGATCGAAACCACAAAGCCAAGCTGCTTGAACAGCATGCCGGTCAGACCGGGAATCATCGTTAGCGGGAGGAACACTGCCAGGACCGTGAGTGTGGTTACGATAACAGCCAGCCATACCTCATTGGTAGCATAGATGGCAGCTTCCCTCGGTCGACTGCCCCTCTCGACGTGCTTGGTGATGTTCTCCAGCACAACAATCGCATCATCAACCACCATTCCAATGGCGATGGAGAGCGAAGAGAGTGAAATAATGTTGATGGAATTATCCGTTATAAACAGGTAGACAAAAGAGACGATCAGTGAGATCGGTATCGTGAGGATGACGATAAATGTTGCCCGCCACCTTCCAAGAAAGAACAGCACAACAAGGATCACAAATATGCCGGCAAACATCAGCGACCTCGTAAGGTTGTTGATGGAGCCCCTGATAAAGTCGGACGAGTCGAAAAAGAGCTGAATCTCGACATCGGGGGGCAGGGTTTGAATCAGCCTGGGCATCAGTTTTTTGATATCATCCGAGATCTTGACTGTATTGGCACCCGACTGCTTCTGTATCACAACCCGCAGTCCGGTTTTACCATTGATCTTCTCGTCAAAGGTCATGTCCCTGATGGTGTCCTTTACCGTGGCGATATCGCTCAGGTAGACGGTCTGTCCGTTGAAACTGGCCATAACGATGTCCCTGATCTCGTCGCTCTCTGCAAATTCGCCCTGTATCCTCAGCGGGTAATCCATGAGTCCCATCTCAATGTTCCCGGCCGGCAGATTGATGTTCTCTGCATTTAGCACTGCGGCTACCATCTCGACAGTAAGGTTGTATCCTTCCATTTTCCGGGGATCAATGTCGATCTGTATTTCTCTTCCCGGGGCGCCGTTGACACCCACAGCACCTACCCCTTCAATCCTGTTGAGCGGATTAATGATTTTCTCGTCCAGGATCTCTTCAAGGGCCGCATAGCTCTCCTCTGCGGTTACCGAATAATAGAGGATCGGCATCATGGATGAGTTAAACTTAAAAATAGCAGGCTTGGAGACCTCATCGGGCAGCGTTGGCTCTATAAAATTCATAGCATCCCTGATCTCGTTCGTGGCCTCGTCAAGGTTCTTCCCGAACTCAAACTCCAGCACTACAACCGACATGTTATCCCTCGATACGGATGTAATATCCTTCAGGTCACTCACCGTGTTCAGGTTCCCTTCAATAAGGTCCGTTACATTTGTCTCAATATCTGCGGCACCCGCTCCATCATACATCGTTAATACCGATATGGCCGGAAAATCCAGTTCCGGGTAAAAGTCGATCGGCAATTGCCTGAGCGCATATCCCCCCAGCACCACCACTGCGATGAACAGCATGATGGTAGTAACCGGTTTTCGCACTGCGCTTCCATATATACTCATGATTCCTGTTGTTTTCTGTGATTACTCAATTACCAATTCCACCCGGTCACCATCCATGAGGTTGACCTGACCCGCATAGATCAGCATATCGCCCTCCTTTACCCCGTTGGTAAACAGCTCCAGGCGGTCATCCACCCGCTCACCAATGGTTATATTCACCCTTTTGGCGATTCCGTCTTCATAAAGGAACACATACCTGTCATTGGTTCCGGGCTGTTTCTGGACGGCGATGGCAGGTACCAGCAGTGCCTGCCTGTCGCCCAGCTCCAGTGTAACGGTTGCAAACATTCCCGGTCGCAGACGATAATCCCTGTTCTGCATGCGCAGTTCAACCGTGAAGGTCCGGGTAGCCGGATTAACGGTGGGAGAAATCCGGAAAACTTCTGCAGCAAAGGTGTCTGCCGGATATACATCTGTCAGCACTGTAGCGGTTAGTCCCTTTTTTACCAAGGGTATGTAAGTTTCCGAAATGTTCACAAATACCTTAAGCACATCCATTTTTACGAGACTAACGATGGCGGATTTGCCGGCTGGCGTATTTGGAGTGGGGGAGAAGAGCTCCCCGTTATTAAAATATTTACCCGTGATTACCCCATCCCATGGTGCCCTGAGCACGGTATTCTCCTCCAGGTTATCCAGCATCACACCGGTAACACGTACCTGGGTTTTCATCTGGTCATACGACTGCTGCGTAACAGAACCATATTGCAGGAGGGTATCCATCCGGGCAAGGTCCTTTTTCAGGTTCTCGTACTGAACCTTGGTTTGTGCCAGCTGTGTTCTGTCCATGTTCACCAGTGTCTGTCCTTTCTTCACACGGTCATTTACATCAACCTCGATCGACCTGATCTTGCCTGAGATTGCAGGAGCGAGGTAGGCCTCCTCTTCAGCCACCATGCTGGCCGTGACCTTCACCGTTCGCTTGATGGTCTGCAGGCTCACCGGCATGGTTCGTACCGGTTGTATTGTTTCTTCCCCGGATGTACTGAGGCTTGTATCGCTGGTTTGTTCAGGTTTTCCGGAGCAGGCAATTATTCCCAGTGCCAATCCTGCATATACCGCAACGTTGACTATTTTTCTCATTTTATTCTGTATTATTGGTTGATCTTTCAATATGTTATTCATTCTACGCTTTCTATGTGACTAATTATCGCAATTTGTCGGAACACTACTGGAAAATCTTCACTACAAATCATTCAGATTATTCATAAGTTTCTCCAGCTGCAGCCTGGCATTCATCACCTCGAACACCGCGGTGAGGTAAGCGCTCTCCGCCTCCAGGTAGTTGCTGTTGGCCTGCGTTACATCCAGGCTGGAGGCCATGCCCTGCTGGTACTTCCTTCTGTAATTGTCGAGAACGCGTTGTGCAACATCCACATTCTCTTTTTGTGTGTAGTAATTATCCAGGCTGCTTTGCAGGTTGTATTTCAGCTGACTCTCCTGTAGCTCAAGCTGATCACCCAGGATCTCTGCATTGCGTTCGGCAATCTCATATTCGATACGCGCCTGTGTGGTTTTCGCCGCCCGCATACCACTCGAAAAGATCGGTACATTGACAGAGAATCCTGCCAGGTGGTCCGGGGTCATATCAAACCCGGTGGTTCTGAATTTAATGTTGTAATTATAGAAACCTGCCAGCGTCGGACCATAATTCCATTTTTCCAGATCCCACATCTTCTTGCTGATCTCAGTCTGAGAGTTCAGGATCTTATATGCCAGGTTCTGCTCCTTGTTGAAGTCACGCATCAGCAGCTCAGCGGCCTCCGACTCTTCAAACAGGGCGTTCAGATTGTCGGTGAGTGAGATCTGCGTGCCGGCGGGCAGCCCAAGGGTGAACCGCAGCATGTTGTAGTTCATCTCCAGGTTGCGTTCCATCGCCCTTCGCGTATTTTCGAGCTGATTAACCGTAACGCTGAACTGGTCGACATCGATCAATTCGGACATCCCTGTTTCATACATCATCCGTGTCTGTTCAAGCATCACCTGCAGGTTTTCAAGGTTCTGCCTGACCTTGTTGAGCGACGATTCGGAAATGAGGACCAGGTAGTAGGCGTTTACAACATTCTCTTTGGTCTCAGATTCGGTATTCTCCAGCGATTGCCGGGATATCATCTTCGCAAGCTTTGCCGTTTGGATACCAACGATATACTGACCACTGAAGATCAGTTGCGAAACCTGCATCTTGGCCGTCATCTGATCCGACATCAGGATGGTGG
>CAYOVC010000316.1:0-3699 GCA_964407305.1 uncultured Bacteroidaceae bacterium
TAGTGGATCTCTCGGATAAAATGCCTTGGTATCATGGCCCTGGGGTTCTGGAGTTTCTTGAAAAGGTGCATATTGGGAGTGATGGTAATTTTGAGGATCTGCGATTTCCTGTACAGTATGTCTTAAGACCGGATCTAAAATTCAGGGGTTTTTCAGGAAAGCTATCCTCCGGAATCATTGGAAAAGGTGATAGGATTCTTGCCATACCATCGAATAAAGTATCTGTTGTAAAGAAGATCGTAACCTATAATGAGGAGCCGGATAGGGCTCATACACCACAGTCCATAACAGTGATCCTTGAAGATGAAATAGATATATCAAGGGGTGATATGATTGTTCATCCGGACAATCTGCCCAGGGTAGAACGACATTTCGAGGCTATGCTTGTCTGGATGAATGAACAGGAGTTTGATTTGTCCACCCAGTTTTATCTCAAGCATACTACTCTTAATACAAGAGCAAGGATTGATCAAATCAGGTACAAGGTAGATGTCAATGCCCTTGATAAACATGAGGCAGAACGGCTACTGCTGAATGAGATTGGCAGGGTCGTTATTACGGCGAATAAACCGATCTATTTTGATCCATATAAGAAAAACAAGCAGACCGGTTCATTTATCCTGATTGATCCTGTCAGCAACAACACCTGTGCTGTGGGCATGATCATCGATAAGCTGGAGTCACAGGATCTTCCATCAAGGATCACCACTGAGGCAAGGAAAAAAATAGAAACGGGTCAGGGGTTGATTAAAACGGAGGAGTATGAGCGTCGTTTTAATCAGCGAGGTGTTACATTATGGATCACCGGGCTTCATGGTTCAGGAAAGAATAGCATGGCATATACCCTTGAAAAAAGACTTTTTGACTTGGGGGCAACCGTTGTGTTGATTGAAGGCAGCACCATACGCTCAGGCTTATCGAGGGAGCTGGATTTTTCACCGGCTGATCGGGCTGAACACTTGCGGAGAGTGGCACACATGTGCAGGATATTGAACGAACAAGGGATCATTACCATCTGTTCATTTATTTCGCCCAATGAAAATATCCGAAACCAGGTAGCAGAGATTATTGATATGGAGCGATTCTACCTGATTTACATGGATTCAGATGTTGCCGATTGCAGAAAGCACAAACCTGAATTATACAATCTTGCTGACCAAGGAAAGATAGAAGGACTTCCCGGAGTTGATGTTTCATATGAAAAACCGACTCAACCAGCACTAGTATGCAAGGCCCAGGTTGAAAATCTTTCCAATATTCTTGAATACCTGAACAAGGAGAGGATATTTCCTTTACAATGAAATAGATCAGAGTGTTATTCTTTCAATAATAGCATTAAATATGATATCAACACTGTCTTTGATGCTGGTTGTCGAGGTGTCAATTTTAACATACGGATCATGTGGTTCCTCGAAGGGGGCTGATATGCCTGTGAAATGTTCGATTTCTCCTGCTCTCGCTTTTTTGTAGAGTCCCTTAGTATCTCTTTGCTCACAGGTTTCAAGTGGAGGATTCAGGAAGATCTCGATAAAATCTTCCTCTCCAATAATATTTCGTGCATGGTTTCTTATCTGGTGTGTCGGACTGATAAAGGAACATATTGTAATTAGTCCTGCATTCACGAAAAGTTTCGATATTTCAGCAATCCTACGAATATTTTCCATTCGATCAGATTCATTAAATCCCAGGTTATTATTGATCCCGGTTCGGATATTATCCCCATCCATTACCTGGCAGAAGAATCTGCGAAAGAACAACTCTTTTTCAAGGTTGGCCGCAAGTGTTGTTTTCCCTGATCCTGACAACCCTGTAAACCAGATTACTCTGGCCCGCTGTCTCAATATTTCCTCTTTAACATTTCGGTCATAAATGCGATCGAATACGGGGTAAAGGTTTTTATTCATTTGTTAAGTTCGTTTGTATAAAAATAAATAAATCATTCTAGTTTTCTGTAGCTTTTCCCTCATTTATTTTAAAAATCAATTGGGCCCTCTATGGAATTGAGCGATACTGTTTATAAGTTGGGTACGATATTGGGAATAAGAAGAAGCGGATTTTCAGGGAAGGCCAGAATTGGTTTCGAGACCGGATTTTTTCTCAGGAATAGATAAAGCTTGCATTTGGAATAAAAGCAATATTATTCGTATTGCTATCAATGATTAATTGAACATCATTTATATTGATTTTTTGCATATTAAGTTGTTGACAGATATTTTCTGGCAGCGATGTAACCACAAAAACTTTAATTCTATTTGTTTTCTGCATTAAGGCAAGGGCCGTTCCGGCATTGTTCTCATAGTGCGTTGTCATTTTTGAAAACAGATCATTCCAGCCCCTGTAATTAATTAGCTCTAAGAATGAATTGTTACCAATTCCATCTTTACATTCTGCCAGAAGAAGCAACGTACCTCCATCTTTTACAATTGATGCTGCATTATGAAGTGATTTATGGGATTGAATGAAATTAATGTCTTTAGGATAACCACCGGCACTTGCTATAACCAAGTCATACTTTTGAGTTGTACTGATCTTATAATGGGATTCATAGAAACTACAAGCACGTTCGAAAGTTTGATAGTCTTTACCTACATAAAGTTTGACAACTTCTCCCTTGCTATTCAAGATAGAATGTATGCCAATTGTAACGGGCAATTTATTATAAATCTCTTTTAGGTCCTCAGCAACTGGATTTTCAGTTAAAATTCCTGAATTACATTTTGATTGTAGCTTGGTTTCTTTAAAATTCAGAAAAAGAGAGTGGTTGTGAAGAATTGATTTTTTAGCTCCAAGACCGGGAAACATCAATTTCCGACCTCCACCGAACCCCGCAAAATAATGGTGCGAGATCGCACCAAAAGTTATAATTATATCGCACTTAAGTATATCCTTATTGATTGAAGCTTCTGTTCCAAAAGTGGTTTTTCCAAGATTATCAAATTCAGATGTTTCTGAATTATGATGAATAAAATCGTAGTTTAGGTAGCTTTCCCCATAAGCTTCTATACTTTCTTTATCAGATTGCTTAGGATGGGTGCCATATGCTATGAAGAATTGAATTTTAAAAGGTTGATCTAAAATCGCAGTAATCGAATCAATGACCCAGGGAAGAAACTTATGATATTCCGATAACCTGGTCTTATCTGCAAGGACAATCCCAATTTTTATTTTTGTTTTTGATGATGGGAGGATTGAAAGTAAACAATTCTCCATCTCCTGAAAAAAGCTGTCTTTATTAAAACCTGGCGATGGTTCCTTGTATTTAATCAAAACAGGCTCACCATGAATACTTAGTTCTAAGTTGCCTCCTCCATATTTTAAACGCATATTATTTTACTGAAGCTTCCTGGTTTAATGAAAAGAACATCATTTTGCTTCCGACAAATCAGACAAGAAAGACAAAAGATTAAAGGCCACAATTTGTGCGCCGATTTCATTCAAATGACCTCCATCATTAGTATATAAAGAACACAAGGCAGGGTAATTCTCTCCATTGTATCTGAATGTATTAAGAGATCCGTCTGGAAAGGTGGCTTCGATTTTTGCCAAATCAAATATGGGAAAATATTTACCCAGATCATTAATAATTCTCTCATTAAATTTATGTCTCTTTATATTGTCTTCTTGGCTAGTATCCTTACCGTAACGTATTCTATATGCAATGCCTTTTATTCCTTTACGGTTTGATTTGATTGGAACAGT
>CAYOVC010000317.1:0-3681 GCA_964407305.1 uncultured Bacteroidaceae bacterium
GGATGATGAAACGGATGGGGAGAAGCCGGAGAACGAGGAGCCCGATGCTGTGCCGTTGAGTGCCACCCCGGATGAGCAGGGGGATGATAAGGGGGTTGCCGGTAGTGCTGGCCCAGCCAATCAATCCACTGCGCTGATAGAGCAATTTCTGAACAGTGAAGCGGGCGTGATCAAGGCAGACAAGGAAACTTCGCTCGAGGGGGATATTTCAGAACGGTCGGTTAAGGAGGACGACAGCTTCATAACCGATACACTGGCAAAGATTTACGTTAAGCAGGGATTGCACGCCAAGGCGATCTATGCCTATGAAAGATTAAGTTTGAAATATCCGGAAAAAAGTGCTTACTTTGCAGCGCAAATTGAGAAAATAAAAAACAGTACGAACATATAATACTTCAGACCATGTTTATAGTATTTACAGTTTTGATCGTTATCGTCTGTGTTCTTACCACCCTGATCGTGTTGGTACAGAATTCAAAAGGGGGTGGACTGGCAGCCAATTTCAGCTCATCCAACCAGATTATGGGCGTGCGCCGGACAACAGACTTCCTGGAGAAGGCTACCTGGACACTGGGTACGGCACTGATTATTTTAAGCCTGCTGGCAGGGATTACGATCCCCAGTGCAGAGCAGGGACAGGATCCCAGAATGCAGGGACAATTTGATGAGTCGGTATTGAACAATCCGGCCTCACAACCGATTACACTTCCGGAATCGTTTGGCGACGAAGAGTAAGGGACTCGACGGATCGGACCGGATTCAGATAAGAATTACAAACAGAACTTAGGGCTGCTTCAATTGAGGCAGCCTTTTTTGGTTGCGGTGTGCCCGGCATGGTACTAATATTTGGAGGTGAAAGCCCTCTTTCCGCCCGGTAAGGGGAAGCATTAGCCAAAGGCAAGGGCAAACTAGTGAGGGGATGTCTGAAGGAACCGGGGACGAAGGAGGAGCTCACGACCGAAGGGAGTAACATTGCTTGCGGCAAAATCCCGGTCTGACAGTGTCATGATGTCATAATGACTGACAATCATGGCGATGCCGGGTGTCAGTTCGGATAAAACTTCTTAAACATTTGAAATACAGGTATAAACAGCATCATAGTTACATTTCATCATTGATCGGACCAGGTCAGTATGTGTAAAAATGTCGCGCAAAGGAATGGATTTTTCCTTTTTTATCCTTTGGCACAAAATGTGATCAGCATATTGCGATTTTGAACATGTTGAACAACTTTAAAAATTTAAAAAATGGCAGAACTTAAAGGTCGTATTCTTGCAGGAAAGATTCTTGTGAAGCCCTCAGAGGCTGAAGAGAAAACCTCAAGTGGTATTATTATTCCGGAAACAGCGAAGGAAAAGCCGCAGAAAGGCAAAGTGGTAATGGTTGGAGCAGATAAAAAAGACGAACCCATGGAAGTGAAGAAGGGTGACGTTGTGCTTTATGGAAAATATGCCGGCCAGGAGCTGACAATTGACCGGGAAGAGTATCTCCTGATCTCTCAGAGTGATGTATTATTTATTGCGTAATCAGAAAAACAATTAAAACTTATAGGAATTATGGCAAAAGAGCTGAAATTTGACATTGACGCCCGTGACAACCTTAAAAAAGGTATTGATGCACTGGCCAATGCTGTAAAAATTACACTCGGACCAAAGGGTCGGAACGTAGTGTTAGAAAAGAAATTTGGCGGACCGCAGGTTACCAAGGATGGTGTTACCGTTGCAAAGGAGATCGAACTGTCGGATCCTTTCGAAAACGTAGGTGCGCAGATGGTGAAGGAGGTTGCCTCCAAAACCAATGATGACGCAGGTGATGGTACCACCACTGCTACCGTTCTTGCACAATCTATCGTTCAGGTAGGGCTGAAGAACGTTACAGCAGGGGCAAACCCGATGGATCTGAAAAGGGGTATCGACAAAGCGGTTGCCGCGGTTGTAAAACATTTGGCCGGACAATCAAAGCCGGTTGGCGATGACAACTCAAAAATTGAGCAGGTGGCATCGATTTCAGCCAATAACGACAATTCAATAGGTGCATTGATCGCCGAAGCGATGTCGAAGGTGAAGAAAGAGGGTGTGATCACCATCGAAGAGTCGAAATCGTCCGACACTTACGTTGACGTAGTAGAAGGAATGCAGTTCGACCGCGGGTATATATCACCTTACTTTGTTACTGACACTGAGAAGATGGAGGCTGTACTGGAGAATCCATATATCCTGATACATGACAAGAAAATCTCCACCATGAAGGACCTGCTTCCGGTACTTGAAGCCACTGCACAGAGTGGAAGACCATTGCTGATCATCTCGGAAGATGTGGATGGTGAGGCGCTTGCCACGCTGGTTGTGAATAAGCTTCGCGGATCGCTGAAGATTGCTGCGGTGAAGGCTCCCGGTTTTGGCGACAGGAGGAAAGAGATGCTGGAAGATATCGCTATCCTGACAGGCGGTACAGTGATTTCAGAAGAGAAAGGTCTGAAGCTGGATGGTACTACACTGGATATGCTTGGAAGTGCAGAAAAGATAACCATCGACAAGGAGAATACAACCGTAGTTAACGGTGCCGGAGAAAAGAAGATGATCGAGGCACGCGTGAACCAGATTCGCAAGCAGATCGACAATACCAGCTCAGATTACGACCGTGAGAAACTACAGGAGCGCCTGGCGAAACTCGCCGGTGGTGTTGCAGTGATCTATGTTGGGGCTGCTTCTGAGGTTGAGATGAAGGAGAAGAAGGACCGCTTTGACGATGCGCTGAGTGCCACACGAGCCGCTGTTGAAGAGGGTATCGTTGCGGGAGGTGGTGTATCTTACATCCGCGCGATCCATGCATTGGATAAGCTGAAGGGTATCAATGATGACCAGACCACAGGTATTGCCATCGTTCGAAGGGCCCTCGAAGAGCCTGCCCGTCAGATCGTTGAAAATGCCGGTCAGGAAGCATCTGTTATCGTTCAGGAGATCAGATCAGGTAAAGATGATTACGGTTATAATGCCAGCACCGAGAAATTTGAGAACCTGTTTGATTCAGGTGTGATCGATCCGACCAAGGTGACCAGGATCGCGTTGGAGAATGCTGCTTCGATCGCGGGTATGTTCCTGACCACCGAATGTGTGATCGTGGATGAGCCTGAGGATGAACCTCCAATGCCGGCCGGCGGTATGGGCGGCGGCATGGGTGGCGGTATGGGCGGCATGATGTAATCGCCTCTACGTATAGCCTATTATATATAACAGGGTGTCCGGTTTTCGGGCACCCTTACAGTCATTTTGCCCCTCTGGGGCTTTACATGCCGCTCCTCCGGAGCTAGGGGGTTCCATGTTGGCAACCTGCTACAGACATGCCGCCCCGCTGGGGCTGGAAATGCTTCGATGGGGGAACATGAACGCATTAGCTACAGACATTTTGCTCCTCCGGAGCAATTCCAGCTCCGGAGGAGTGCCATGTCTGTAGCAGAATGAATCCGCATCGCCCAACCGAAGCCCAAGCTCCGTTAGGAGCGGCATGCATAGCCCCGGCGGGGCGGCATGTATGTAACAGGAAGCCCAATTGGAACCTAAGCTCCGTTAACGGCGGCATGTCTGTAAAACCTATTTGAATTTCTTCTATCTTTGTAGCCTTAAAACGGAGGAGCAAAATATATATGGACAATATTCGAAATTTCTGTATCATTGCCCATAT
>CAYOVC010000318.1:0-3662 GCA_964407305.1 uncultured Bacteroidaceae bacterium
CCCATCTCACGAACCTCCCTCGATGCTGTACTGAACCCCTCCTGCATCGCCAGTTCAATATTCTCAATCCCCGGTCCACGGTCAGCCACTACAATTTTAATCTGATCCTCCTCAATCTCTACAGCAATGTCTCCCTCATATGCATGGGCCGCAACGTTTACCTCCGTTTCGTACAATGCCACCACCACCCTTTTTATCTGTGGTGCCGGAACATCCAACTGTTTCAGAATTCCCTTGACGGCACTCGATGCCTTACCGGCATTCACAAAATCGCCACCCTGTATCCGGTAGTCGAACCGCATCAAAAAATCGGTTTTATTCCGGCATTGTATAGAATCCCGGATGTTCTAAATAATGAATAGCCGCACTTCATCAATACAATGCCACTATCCTCGGCAAGACTAACCATCTCCTTACCCACCTCCTTGTTCCTGGCAATAATGATCAACTCTATATCCGACATCTCTGCCGTGCGAATAGCCTGCACATTTGCCAGTCCGGTTATTAAAACAGTATGCTCATAATCACGGGTCAGCACATCACTCATCAGGTCGGATGAAAAAGCATATTCAATCTCCTTCTGAAGATCGGCATCCTTCGTTAAAACCTGTCCTTCCAATTTATCTGCAATATCACCTACCCGCATCTGAACTTTTCTATTTATTATTTGTTAATCTTTTCACAGTGAGAATTAAAAAAAATAGCAAAACCGTTGTCAATTTTCTTTATTGCTAGATATCGTTGTTATATTTTTCACACTAAAGAATAATATTTTTGACTTAATTGTGAATACAAAGATAATACAAAGTTGAATGCATGACTCACAGAGAGTTATTTTCGAAATAATATATACTAATTCTAAATAAAATCTTATGAAACTCGCAGTTTTTTCCGCAAAATCGTATGACATAGAGCACCTTTCCAGTGAAAATTCAAAATATAACTATGAAATAGAGTTTTTCGAAGTTCCCCTCCGCAGGCGAACAGCAAATCTTGCAGCCGGGGCAGATGCTGTGTGTGCATTTGTAAACGACAAAATCAACAGAGACACCCTCACGGCCCTGTCGGAATTGAACATTGGCATTGTGGCACTTCGTTGTGCAGGCTTCAACAATGTCGATCTAGATGCTGCTGATGAACTGGGTATACGCATTATGCGGGTTCCGGCCTATTCTCCCTATGCCGTGGCAGAGCATGCCCTTGCACTCATCCTGACCCTCAACAGAAAAACCCACAAATCATACAACCGGGTGAGAGAGGCCAATTTTTCGCTGGAACGCCTTGTCGGTTTCGACCTGGAGAAGAAGACCGTCGGATTGATCGGCACAGGAAAGATCGGTCAGGTCTTTGCCGGGATCATGATGGGGTTCAATTGCAATATCATTGCCTATGACCCATATCCAAATGATGACTTAAAGAAAAAAGGTGTGAAATACATAGATAAAAACGAGGTTTTCAGACATGCCGACATCCTCTCACTTCACTGTCCGCTGACACCCGAAACACACCAGGTCGTGAACAGGGAGACTTTGGGACTGATGAAAAAAGGGGCCATGCTTATTAATACAAGCCGTGGAAAGCTGATCAATACTGACGATGCCATCGAGGCATTAAGGGAAAAGAGACTGGGTTATCTTGGCATCGATGTGTATGCTGAGGAGGAAAAACTATTTTTCAGGGACCTGTCGGAACACATCATCGACGACGAGAAGATCATGCAGCTTATGACCTTCCCGAATGTGCTCATCACCGCTCACCAGGGGTTTCTTACAAAAGAGGCGCTCAATGAGATCGCTGCTACGACGCTGAAGAACATTGCAGACTATTCGAAGGGTGTTACGAATGAAAACGAAGTTACTATTGAAATGATGGCCTGAGCCGGTCACCCGAACAGCTGGTCATCGCGGATCAGCATCAGGATGGCCGAATGGGGAATGATGATGTATTTCTCCTTGTTGAATTCTATCTCGTATCCACTGCTTTGCAAATAAACAGCCATATCGCCCTCTTTCGGCTGCAATGGAACATATTTCACCCCATCCTTGATATCCATCCAGGGCTCCTCCTCGCTGATAGCTGGAATGGGGTAGCCCGGCCCCACTTTCAGCACATACCCACTGTTCATCTTCTCCTTCTCCTGGACACCTGGTGGAAGATAGAGCCCGGATTTTGTCTTTTCCATCCGGCTCTTGGGTTTGATCAGCACCCGGTCGCCCACCATGATAAATTTCTTCAGATCCTTCTCGTCGATTTGTAGGTTCATCCTCTGTTTAAAAATATAATCGAATTAGCTTACACTTACCACGTCCCCTGCTCACAGCAACTTTCCTCTGAAAGGAAATTTCTCTAACAAAGATAGCGATTTATAGGTGGCTGCAACGCTAAAAATTTAATTGGTCCTTCAGCGACTGCATTCCGGTGCGGCTGACAGGCACTTTTTTCCCGCTTTTCAGACTTAGAATAAAATTCGTTTTTTCGTAGGGCTCGATGCGGTCTATCGTCTGAATATTCACAATATACGACCTGTGCACCCGGATGAACATCGCCGGATCCAGATGCCTTTCAAAAAATTTCATGGTCTGCTGCTTCAGAAAACGGTCATCCTTGGTGTAGATCATCACATAATCATCCTGCGCCTCCAGGTACTCAATCTTTTCAGTGGCCACGACATGAATCCGGCCCCCTTTTTTGATAACAACCCTGTGCAGTATTTCTCCACCCTCATCCAGATGCTTTCTGATCCGGTCGATCTGATCGCCTCCCCTGTCAGCCGCATCCAATCTATCAAATAATTTCTGAAGTGCCTCCCCGAACCGCTCTTTCGAGAAGGGTTTAAGCAGGTAATCCGTTGCATTCTCCTCAAAGGCCCTGATCGCAAATTGGTCATACGCCGTTGTAAAAATAACTGCAGGCCTGTAATCCAGCAGTTCAAGCATCTCAAATCCGGTCAGCTTCGGCATCTGCACATCCAGGAATATTACATCCGGATGAATTTCCTGGATGGCCTTGAGTCCGGAAAAACCATTGTCAAATTCCCCTTTCAACTCCATCCTCTCGACATCGCTAAGATATCCCTTGATCAGCTCCCTTGCCGGTTTCTCATCTTCAATGATCAATGCTGTAATTTTTCTCATCTGTACATCAGTTTTTCAGGTTAACACCCCCGGTTTTTCTTTTATGCAATGTGCTGCTATTTTTCCAGAGGAATATACAAAGTAACACGGAACACCCCGCTATCCGCACTGCTTGTCATCCTTCCCCTTCCATCATACGCCAGCCGGATCCGTTCCGACACATTTTGCAGTCCGACCCCTGTCCCCCGCCTGGTTGGCTGTTCAGCATCATAATCGTTACTCAACTCCAGCTGCAGGAACCCGTCCGAAACTTTGCATTTAAAATCGACCGATACCGGTTCCAGGCTTTCATATACCCCATGCCTGATCGCGTTTTCGACAAGGGGCTGCAGGATCATGGTAGGTACATTTGCCTGCCGGCAGTTCCCGGGTGCTTCCATCGTGTAATGCAATTTATCACCAAACCTGATCTTCTCAATGGCCAGGTAATCCTTCATCCGCACCAGCTCTTCGTCGAGGGAGACAAACTCACTCTCACGGTGCTTGAGAGAATACCTCAAAAAATCAGACAGGCGTATGATCATCTCC
>CAYOVC010000319.1:0-3645 GCA_964407305.1 uncultured Bacteroidaceae bacterium
TCGTACCGGTTGTCTGACGGGAATCTGTTCCGACAGTGACATCTCCCTCAACTTCAACTACAGAATCAGTTGTAAGATACCCGGTAGTCAATACCAGATCATTACTGATCTTTGCAGTACCGTCAATATCAAGAGTATATGAATACGCGCTCAAGTCAACCTTGAGATCATAGTATGTTTCTGAGCCGGGGGTAAAGGTGCTGCTTTTATTATTGAATTTAAGCTCATAGGTCCCCGCATCAAGTGTTCCTGCTGTATGAGTATAATCTCCACGGAGCAATATATTTGAACCGAAGTGAAATTCCTTGCCTTCGCTTTCATTTGTTCTGTTCACTTCAATCGTACCAAGCCGTCCATAACCGCTCATGGTCAATGTCTGATCTTCTGTACCTACAAATTTGATCGTACCGGTTGTCTGACGGGAATCTGTTCCGACAGTGACATCTCCCTCAACTTCTGCAACTGATCCGGTTGCAAACCATCCGGTTGTCAGTGTCAGGTCATTGCTGATATCAGCGGTACCGGAAATGGTCATGTAATAAGAATAAGCACGTTTATCCAATTCAACATCATAAAATGTCTGTGTCCCTGGAGTAAAGGTATGATTGCTGTATCTGTTGAATTTAACAAGCCCTGTCCCGCAGCTGAATGTACCGCCTGCTGAAAAATCGGCATCCCGACCAATGGTAAGAGTGCTGCTGCCTGCACTGAGCGTACCATCCCCCAGATAAAAACTGCCTATTGCTGACAGGTCTGCAGACATTGTAATAGTACCGGTGTAACCGGATGATATTGTTAATGATGTCATGGTTGCTGCTGAATCAACGGTACATGCTTTGGTGCTTGTTCCATCAAAGGTAACATTATCATAGATGCCAGGCACACTGTCACCTGACCAGTTGGCAGCAGTTGACCAATTATTATCTCCTCCTCCTCCATCCCAGGTAATATCAGCTGCGGATACGGATGCATAAACAGCAAACAGACACATAATTACAACAGTTGCCTTTTTAAACATGAACTGCTCCCTAAGAGAATTTGTGAGGAATATATTTAGTGTAGTATTAGTTATAAAAACCTTCCCGAAAACCAGTCTGTATTGAACAATCTTAACAACACCAGACATACCTATGTTACGTTTGGCAGGTTAAGATACTGTTATTATTAGAAGTATTCTGGGATTGTCAAGCAATTATTTTACAAATTGTTGTGTTTAAGAGCGGGCAGACACGCAATCACTGGTGCGGTTTTTGTATTAATCCCTGAAATATCAAATGTTAGAGAAAGCAGTGTCTCAATGATACGGGATGATGTTTTTTATGTTTATTTGTTTTTTTTATAACTGTTTCACGGGGATGCCGTTCAGCGGGAAGAATTGACTGTACCTTCTGTATGAAAATCTCCATATCAAATGGTTTTCTCAGAAACCCGTCAAATCCTTTTTTTATCATTTCGTCTTCAGAACTTCTTATTTTTCCGGATATACCCAGTATGTTAGTTTCAGACAGTTCTTTATCCTGACGTATCAACTCACATATTTTAACACCATCAGTCCCGGGTAAACGGATGTCAAGCACGATAACATCCGGGAGCAGCTCTTTGATCAGCATACCTGCTGAGACCCCTTCTGAGCTGCCGTGCACGTCAAAATAATCAACCGTCTTAAGAGCTTTAACAAAAATATCCAATTGTTCGGGGTTGTCCTCTATCACCAGAATGGTTTTTGTACCCAATGTGCCCAGACGGCTTATGGGGATATCATTTTCCTGCATAAAATCAATAAGGTCATCAAGTTTAATCCGGTTATGACCTCCAGGAGTCTTGTATGTCTTCACATACTTCTTCTTTATCCAATAATGCACTGAAGGCCTGGCAATATTGAATATCTTTGCAAGATCTCCCGGTGAATACACTTTTCGCATGATGCAGGCCTCAGAACAAATGAAATTGGAGAGTGGTTTTAAAATGCTAAGATGGAACGATAGTTATTGACTTAGAAACATACAGTAATACGGACAAACCTTCCCTTTTGTTTATAATATTACCTTTTTATTCCTAAAGTCAAGAGGATTCTTTTTTTAAGGAGAACGAGACTCTCCGTCCTTTCCCGGTTTTAAGTCATTAATGTGCGGGAAGATAACAGGTAAGGCATTAATCAGGGCATGGTGAAAAAACTATATATATTGATACTGCTGCAGTTCCCCCGATATACCATTTATTCCGGCTATCAGCAATACCTGAAGTTTGTTTATCATGGTTTTGGTCTGCTGTCATGTACTTTCTTGTTCTCTGCAGCTTTCATTTCTTCGTACCGCTGCATATACATCTTTGATTTTTTCTCGTCTCTCATTGTATTCTTGTAGAATACTGCAAGATTTCGGTAGACCTTTATATATGAAGGATCTACTTCGATTGCCTTATGGTAAGCATCAAGCGCTTTGTCTTTCTCCCCTTTTTCCGCATAGATATTCCCCAGATTATTATAAAGTGCAGGATTGGTTTTATCTCTTTTTAAAGCATCCAGAAGCTCTGCAAGCATTTTATCAAGATCCGGCTTCTCTGGTGTGTCCGGGGCTTTCCGGGGCATCAGGGAGGCTATTTTACGCTTGAGAGAGTCATTATCAGACTCATACTGTTCCAGTTCCAGGTATATTTGAAGTGCTTCATCCAGCCGTCCCTGTTCCTCCATCATCCTGGCCAGATTCCGTCTGGCAACCAGGTATCCGGGATACAGGCTGGAGGCTTTTCTGAACAGTTCTTCTGCCAGGGATAACAGTCCTTTTTCTGCACAGGTCCCTCCGATATTATTAAGCCCTTCCTTGGCTGTTTCGGTATATTCAGCAGCTTTCCTGTATTTCTCAATTGCCTGTTCCCGCTGATTCTTTGTCATCAGGTATTCCGCCCACATCAGATAATAATTGGATAGAATGGATGTTCCCATCTCATCAAGTGATGTCGGGATATACATATTTCTCATTATGTTGTTTTGCTCAAAATCAGGTATATCTTTCAACGGTTCAGCATCCTTAGGCCGTACTCTGTATACCAGCCCCCTTGGATCGAATCTGCATTCTCTCATAATCCGGACATCACTTTTTGAAGTGAAATATACCGGTCTTGTTCCGTTGAATATAACTTCCTTCTGGAGTGCAGCTCTGTCTGTCAGGTCAGTCTGGGGATTGATGGAAAGGGTATAATCAAGTGCCGGTTTTGCTATATTTCCCGTTACATCGGCAATAATAATATCTTCCCTCATCCCTTCAACAGCCTGAAAATATATGACCGGAAAGGAATTGAAGTCGCTTGACGGAAAATATATTGCATCCTTTTCAAGTGATTTCAGTATTGATGTATTATAATCATACGGCAGGTAATATCTGGACAGATCGTTAAAATCCCAGTGCGCAGATAAGGGGAACAAGGGTACAAACAAGGTAATCACCAATGCTGCCCGTTTACCTCTGATTCCCTTCAGGAATACTGGCAATTTAGACAACCCCAGTGCTATGAATATGGCAACACAGATATATGCCGGAAGATAGTATTCCTCTACCCTGGACAGATTCTCCGACTCAATAGTGAATGTTATTGTCAAAAGCAGTACAACCGAATTAAACAGAACGATGCCGGTCAGTAGTATCCGTT
>CAYOVC010000320.1:0-3639 GCA_964407305.1 uncultured Bacteroidaceae bacterium
GCAGGTCCTCTATTTGCAATACATAGGCGATCCGCACCTCCTGTTTGCCCAGTTCGGGTGTAGAATAGAAGCCGCTTGCCGGCGCCATCATCACAGTTTGGTTCTCATATTCAAAATCGCTGAGGATCCATTGTGAGAACAGGTCGGTATCATCTACCGGAAGGTGCACCACTGTGTAAAATGCTCCTCCGGGGGTGGGACAGTGTACCCCCGGGATTTTATTCAGCGCAGCGACCATATAATCGCGGCGTTCAATATATTCGTTGTACACCGCTTCGAAATAGGATGCGGGTGTGTCGAGCGCCGCTTCACCGGCTATTTGTCCGAATGACGGCGGACTGAGTCTGGCCTGGGCAAATTTGAGGGCGGTGAAGAGCACCTCCCTGTTTTTTGTTACAAGGGCGCCGATCCGCGCACCGCACATGCTGTAGCGTTTGGAGACCGAATCCATCATGATCACATGTTCCTCCAGTCCGTCGAGATACATGGCAGAGAAATGTTTTTTTCCATCATAGCAGAACTCCCGGTATACTTCGTCGGAAAAGAGGTAGAGATCATGTTTTTTTACAATCTCCCCCAACTGCCTGATCTCCTGTTCTGAGTAGAGGTAGCCGGTGGGATTATTTGGATTACAGATGATGATCCCTTTGGTTTTGGGTGTGATCACCTCTTCAAACGCTTCAATGGGCGGGAGCGCAAAATTGTTCTCGATGGTTGCTGTAATGGGAACGACATTCACACCGGCGGCGGTGGAGAAGCCGTTGTAGTTGGCGTAGAAGGGTTCCGGACAGACCACCTCTTCGCCGGGATTGATGGTCGACATGAGGGCAAAGGCGATTGCTTCCGATCCGCCGGTTGTGACCATCACCTCTGTGTGGTCGACATTAATATTGATCTTCCGGTAATGTTCCGCCAGTTTCCTGCGGTAGCTTTCAATGCCTGCAGAATGGCTGTATTCGATCACATCCTCCTTCAGGTCTCGGATCGCTTTCAGTGCTGTTTCAGGGGTTTTAATATCGGGCTGACCGATGTTGAGGTGGTATACTATTCTGCCCTTGCTTTTTGCCTCTTCGGCGTAGGGAACCAGTTTGCGGATGGGGGAGGCAGGCATGGCCATTCCCTTGTCGGATATCTGTGGCATCTTATCGGGTTTTATCTTTTGGAATCACTTTTCCTTTGATCAGCAGTTTTTCCGGTGAGTTTGCTGCTGTAGAGTATACATATACAGATTTGAGAAAGGAGCCGGTGAGGGCCGTGTTGTATCTGATCTCAATTTTTCCGTTTTTTCCCGGTTCAACAGGCTCCTTTGGCCATGAAGGAATGGTGCAGCCACAGGAGGATCTTACACGGTTGATCACGATCGGCTGGTCGCCAATGTTTTTAAATTCAATATTGAATGTACCCGGACCGTCCTCCATCATCTCGCCGAAATGATAGGTTGATTCGGCAAAAAAGAGCTCCTGACCGGAGGTTTTGGCCTCCTCTTCATTTTTCCGGGTACATGAAAATAGCAGCAATACCATTGCCGGAATAACCAGTCTCATCATATTTATTTTTGAATATGCGTTCCCCTGAAACATTATTGCTAAAAACCTGAATGATCACAGGCGTAAATTTAATGGAAAAATGGAAGTATTATGCAGTTTTGTGAACTGTTTCCCGACATTAATACATATCCTCCACGTGCCAGACAAATGCACGGGCACCCACATCCTTGTTCACCTCATCCATCCGCTTTACGGCATCCAGTACCGACTGCACCATGCGGTCCTCTACCACAGCGAGACGTGCGGTGTTCTGTTCCGGCCAGGTATGGGTGTTCATATGCGGATCGCCGGTCTCACTGCCGCGGCCGGTTAGCCCGGTCCACCGGGTAAACCCCCTGATCTTCAGCTTTTCAAAAATATACTCCACCTTTTCGGTGTGTGCCTGGTTATATACGATAAAAATTGCTTTCATAACTGTTTTGTTTAATCAGAGCGGAGTGGAACGATCTGTTCGCACCCGGCTCCGAACCTTTGAAATTTAAGACTGTCCGCCTTCAGTCTGCTCCATAAAATCATATTCGCCCGCCTTCACCCTGCGTTCACTTTTGCCTACAAACCAGCTGTACACCACCGGCACCAGGATCATTGTAATGAAGGTGGAGAAGATCAATCCGCCGATTACCGCGATCCCCATCGGACTCCAGATCTCCGATCCGTCGCCTGTACTCAGTGCCAGCGGCAGCATACCAAGGATCGTCGTGAAGGAGGTCATTAATACGGGCCTCAGCCTCGATTTTCCCGACAGAATAATCGCTTCACGCAACGCATACCCCCTTTCGCGCATCAGGTTGATGTAGTCGACCAGCACAATCGCATTCTTTACCACGATTCCTATCAGCATGATCCCTCCGACCAGCGATATGGTACTCATGGTAATCCCGGTTACCATGTGTGCAAGGATAACCCCGGTAAATGCAAAGGGAATGGAGAACATGATGATCAATGGCATCTTGAATGATTCGAACTGCGAGGCCATGACGATGTAAACCAATACAATCGAAAGCAACAACAACAACGCAAGGTCCTGGAACGTCTCTGCCATGTCTTGAATGGCACCCCCCTCTTCAATATATACATCTGATGGAATATCCATGTTCCCGATGATACGTGAAATCTCAGCAGAGATCACATTCACCGGCACCTCATAGGGTGTTGCTGTTACGCTAACTACACGCTGCCTGCTTTTGTGCTCTATGTTTGGCGGAACCCAGTACTCGACAATATCTGCAACCTCGCCCAGACGCACCGACTCCCCCTGCTGATTGGTCAGCAGGATATTCTGAATATCCGAAATAGAGTTCCGGTCACCCTCCCGGAACCGGATCACAATATCATACTCATTTCCCATCTCCCTGTACTTTCGCATAAAAGGACCTTCGATCCTGTTTCTTACCGCATTTGCAACCGTGTAGGTATTTAAACCGTGGATCGCCATCTTCTCCCGGTTGGGTACGATCTGCAACTCGGGTTTCGAGGGATCGCGGCTCACTGCAACGTTGGTGGCGCCGTTCACCTTCCGTAAACTGTCTGCCAGCTCTTCAGCAACCGCAGATGTTTTGGTGAAGTCATATCCATACACCTCCACTGCAATGTTATTGTCCATCATGGCTCCCATGCCACCGTTCGGCACTACATTGAAATTCACGATCTCAGGGATGGTCTTCAAAAACTCCCGCAGCTCCTCACTGATGATCCAGACATCTCTCTCCCGCTCCATCTGGTTGATAAGCACTGCCGAAATGTTGATGATGTGGGTACCCGATTCACCAAACAGGGCCATGATGCCACCCCGGTCATTGGCCCCGGTCGAAGTACTTATTAGTTTGATCTCAGGATAGTTGCTTCTGAGAAATTCATCAATCTGATCTGCCACCCGGGTTGACTCATCAACACGTGTGCCCGTAGTCAACTCAATCATGGCGGTGAACTGACCCTCGTCTGCTTCAGGGAATACGACAAAGCCGATACTTTTTACCATCAGCAATGAAAGTACAAATATTGCAAAGGTACCCGCAACTACAAATCCTTTGATCTTCAAAGCCTTGTTCAACGATTTTCCATAGAATTCGTTCATCCAGTTCAGAAACTTTTC
>CAYOVC010000321.1:0-3596 GCA_964407305.1 uncultured Bacteroidaceae bacterium
GCTTCGTTGGGATGTTCCTGCTACAGACATTTCGCCCCGCTGGGGCTTTTCCTGCTTCGTTGGGATGTTCCTGCTACAGACATTTCGCCCCGCTGGGGCTTTTCCTGCAAAAAAGTTTTATATTTACCGGCGAACCGAAAAACCGGAAATACAATGACTGTCATTATTGTATTAATCTATTTCCTCTTTCCTGCACTGCTGCTTGCTATGAGCGGTCGATACACGATCATCAAAAGGATCGGGGTGATTGTATTTTGTTATGTCGGCGGACTGATCCTCGGGAACACAGGTATTGTGCCTGACGGAATGGAATCTTTTCAGGGCGACCTGATGGGCGCAGCGATCCTCCTCGGGATCCCGCTTGTGCTCTTCTCGGAGAATATCCTGAAATGGATCAAAATGGCACGGTACACCTTTTTGTCACTGATCCTGGGTGTTGTCTCAGTGGTAATCATGGTGTTTGTTGGTTATTTCCTGCTGAGGGACAGCATACCCTCGGCACATAAGATCGGCGGACTGCTGATCGGGGTGTATACCGGGGGAACGCCCAACCTGGCAGCCATCGCCCGCGGACTAAGTGTGGATGAGGACCTGTATATACTCACCCATACAGTCGACCTTGCCATCGGTGCCATCGTCCTGCTGTTCCTGATCACCGGGGCAAAACGCTTTTTTGGGTTGTACCTGAAGCCTTACAGGCACAGCGATGAGTATGATGATGTGGAGACGGCGCAGACAGTAAGTGTATTTGAATCATATACCGGTTTCTTCAGCCGCGAACACTTCCCGGGTGTGTTGCGGGCGTTCGGATTTGCCCTGATCGTTTTTGCTGCAGGGTTTGGCATGACCTTCCTGTTTGAGGGGGAGAGCAAGGATACCGCCGCGATACTGACGGTAACCACACTCGGCATACTGCTGTCCCTCGTTCCCGCGGTAAACCGCAACCGCAAGTCATTCCAGCTGGGCATGTATTTCATCTATGTGTTTTGTGTGATCGTGGCTTCCAAGGCTGACCTGAAAGAGATCTTCTCGCCTGAATCGGCCGGGCTCCTTGCCAATATTGCCATTTATATTGCTTTGGCCATGGCCGGATCGCTGTTCCTCCATTCACTGCTTTCGAAAATATTCGGGATCACCAACGACGACTTCATCATTACCTCTACGGCGCTGTCCAATTCACCCCCTTTCGTGCCCGTCGTTGCCGCTGCATTGAAAAACAGGGAGGTGATGGTGCCCGGGATGATCATCGGGGTGATCGGCTATGCCATCGGTAACTACCTCGGTGTACTGGTTGCAAAAATTCTTGAGATGCTCTAAGCGATCCTTCTCAGGTTCCTCTGTCCCACAACATTTCACCGGAACCCTTCTTTTTCATATCTTCGCTTCATGCGAACATTAATAAGGAACATATCCGTGCTGGCCGGTATTCTTGAAAAGGACCGGTACTGGCTTGCCGGAAAGGCGATGTCACGGATCGAAACCATCGAAAATGGCTGGTTGCTGATCGAAGACGGACTGATCGCCGGGTACGGTAGTGAGGCGCCCCCTGCAGCGTCAGATAATTTGATCGATGCAGCAGGTGGTGTTGTGCTGCCTGCCTGGTGCGATTCACATACGCACCTGGTCTATGCCGGCAGCCGGCAGGATGAATTCATGTACAAGGTGATGGGGCTCAGTTACGAAGAGATCGCCAGGAGAGGCGGAGGGATTCTTAATTCAGCCAAATTGTTGCAAAAAACTTCCGGGGAGGAGCTGTTCCGGCAATCGCTCGAACGGGCCCACGAGATTATTTCACTTGGTACGGGAGCAGTGGAGATTAAAAGCGGTTACGGACTCACCATGAAGGATGAGTTGAAAATGCTCAGGGTGGCTCGCAGGATTGGTGAGGAGACACCACTGACAGTGAAGACCACGTTCCTGGGTGCCCACGCGTTCCCGGAGGAGTACCGCAACCGGCGTGATGAATATGTCGACCTGGTGATCAACAGGATGTTGCCCGAAGTGGCAGCGGAGCATCTGGCCGATTTTATTGATGTTTTCTGTGACCGCGGCTTTTTTACCGCAGAGCAGACCGACCGGATCCTGAGGGCCGGGGTGAAGGCCGGATTACGGCCCAAGATACATGCGAATGAACTGGACTATTCCGGGGGGATCCAGGTGGGAGTGAAACACCATGCCCTCTCGGTGGATCACCTGGAGTTTACCGGTGATGAGGAGATAGCATCGCTGCTGAAAGGAGAAACCATGCCAACGCTGCTGCCGGGTGCCTCCCTGTTCCTTGGGATGGATTATGCACCCGCCCGGATGATGATCGATGCCGGATTACCGGTGGCGCTGGCATCCGACTACAACCCCGGATCATCCCCTTCGGGAAACATGAACCTGATCATGTCCCTGGGTATGATGCAGATGAAGATGCTGCCCGCGGAGGTGATCAACGCCGCAACGGTCAACGGGGCGTATGCCATGGGACTGGAGGCAACACACGGATCCATCACCGAAGGGAAGGTTGCGAACCTGGTGATTACAAAGCCTATCCCGGGAATCAATTTCATTCCCTATGCATATGGCAGCAACCTGATCGCAAAGGTTATTTTAAATGGCGAAGTTACAAAGGGGTAGCGATTGTTGGGCGCTTGTACAGACATTTGGCTCCGCTGGAGCCATTTCAGCTCCGTCAGTGGCGAAATGTCCAGCTCCGGAGGAGCGACATGTATAGCCCCAGCGGGGCGCCATGTCTGTAGCTAAATGTTACCCAACAGATTCAAAATTCAAAATATAATAATACACCATGAACCAGATCATCGAATGTGTTCCCAATTTCAGCGAAGGCCGCGATATGGGAACAATCAAACAGATCACCAACGAAATTGAATCCACAGACGGCGTCAAACTGCTTGATGTGGATCCTGGAAAAGCGACAAACCGTACTGTTGTTACATTTGTCGGCGCACCCGACGATGTCATCGAAGCCGCCTTCCGCGCAGTAAAAAAGGCCTCGGAAATTATCGATATGTCGAAACATACCGGCGAGCACCCGCGGTTCGGTGCTACCGATGTCTGCCCCCTGATCCCCATTGCCGGCATCACTATGGAGGAGGCAGTTGAATGGGCGCACAAACTGGCTGAAAGGATCGGCGAGGAGTTGCAGTTTCCTGTCTACTGCTACGAGAACGCGGCGCTGCAGGAGGAGCGCAGGAACCTTGCTACGGTGCGGTCCGGAGAATATGAAGGACTGAAAGAGAAGCTGAGCGATCCCCGCTGGAAACCCGATTTCGGACCGGCGAAATTTCTACCCCGAACCGGTACCATTGCCGTGGGAGCGCGCGATTTCCTGGTGGCGTATAATGTGAACCTGAACACCACCTCGACCCGGCGTGCCAATGCGATCGCCTTCGACGTGCGCGAACGGGGGAGGGTGAAGCGCGAGGGCAACCCCCTTACCGGCACCGTCGTAAAGGATGAGCATGGCGATCCCGTGATGATCCCCGGCTCGCTGAAGGCGGTGAAGGCGATCGGCTGGTTCATCGAGGAGTACGGTGTGGCGCAGATATCGATGAACCTCACCAACATCTCGATCACCTCCATCCACGAAG
>CAYOVC010000322.1:0-3587 GCA_964407305.1 uncultured Bacteroidaceae bacterium
GGTGCAGGCCGGACAGCAATTTCAGTATACCATTGAAGGAAATGAAAGAGGGGATATTCAGTTGCCTGCACTCGAACATTTCGTTCATCTGGGAGGACCATTTACCAGTTTTTCATCTTCCACGCAGTGGATCAATGGAAAGATGACTTCCAGGAACACAGCTTCATACACTTATATCCTGCGGGCTAACAGTCCGGGTGAACACACCATTCCCCCTGTAAAGGTGAAGGTAAAAAGAGAAACATATGAGACGAATCCCGTCCAGGTTACTGTAGTCGGCTCTGCCTCGTCAGGCGGAGCGGCACCCTCAGGGTCTTCGCCGGGAGGAGCGCCGGCGCAAGCTTCACAATCCAAAGGAGCATCTGCGGCACAGTCATCTGAGCAACCTGTATTTCTCCGGGTGTTGCCCTCAAAGACCTCCGTATATGTAGGTGAGCAATTTGTCTCTGCGTTAAAGGTTTATACCAGTGTAAATACGAGGCCCACCGGAGGCGTGAAGGAGGTGCCATACGAAGGCTTCTACAAGCATGCGCTGGAAGCTGATCAAACCTCTACCAGGGAAAATATCGGGGGAACGCCTTTTGTGACGCAGGTGCTGCAACGGCATGTCCTGATACCACAAAAATCAGGCGAGCTGGTGATCGAACCCTTTGAGTCTGAATGGACCGTTCCCCAGCGGGTGACAACGCAGCGTCCGCCCAGCATGTTTGATGATTTCTTTAATGATCCCTTTTTTGACCGCGTGCAGGATGTCCCGGTAAAAATTGCCACTAAACCGGTTACCATCAACGTAAAACCGTTACCCGGAAATGCACCGGCAGGCTTTACAGGTGGAGTGGGTGATTTAGATTTCTCGGCAAGGTTGTCATCCGATAATGTATCTGTTAACGATGCGATCAGTCTTGTTGCAACGATTTCAGGAACCGGGAATGTCTCATTGATAGGTGCGCCAAAGATCAGCTTTCCTCCCGATCACGATGTGTACGAAACCACCAAATCCACAAATATCAATACTTCCGGCAACAGGGTTTCAGGGTCTGTTACATTTGAATATCCCATCGTGGCACGCCATGCCGGAAATTTCAGGATTGCACCAGTCAACTTTTCATGGTTCGATCCTGAAAAAGAGGAGTACCGTACAGTCAGTACTGAGGAATTTGTATTTACAGTGGAGAAGGGAGATGCTATGGAGCAGGGCGGACAGATATACCTGCCTGGCGTACGGGGTGATGCCGTGCAGGATATCGGTACCGATATCCTCGATATCAGACGTACAGTTCCGGATTTTACCCATGTGGACAGATCGCCTTTCGGGAGTCGGTTCTACTGGATAATATATTTCCTTCTTTTGTTACTTTTCATTTTAATGATCCTTACCCTTCGCCTCTATTACAAGCGAAGGGCAGATGTGCGGCTTGTCAGAAACAGGCAAGCCAATAAGATGGCAAAAAGCCGGCTACGCCTGGCCGATAAGGCAAGAAAGATGGATGACGCGGATAAGTTTTTCGAAGAGACCGAGAAGGCGATCTGGGGTTATCTTGCTGATAAATTGAATATTGAAATCTCTGCCTTGTCACGCGATACTGTTTCTGCAGTGCTCGATAATGCCGGTGTGTCCGGGGAGTTACAGCGAGAGACGAACAGGATCATTGATGAATGTGAATTCTCGCGATATGCACCCTCCTCTGAGAAATCTGATATGCAAAGTTTGTATACCGATGCAGTAATGTTATTGAATCAATTAGAGCAAAATATTCGCGTACGATGAGATATTCCCTGTTCATAGCGCTGGTACTTTTTCCCATGATGCTGTTTGGGAGCGGCAATACCGACTCTCTATATGTCAGCGCTGGTGAAGCCTACTCGGAAGGCAGGTTTGAAGAGGCACTGGAGACCTACCAGGCAATTATTGACCTCGGTTTTGAATCACCTGACCTATATTATAATATGGGGAATGCGGCATTCAGGTCGAATAATCTTGGTTATGCGGTACTCTACTATGAAAAAGCCCTGAAACTTGACCCGTCGCATGACGAAGCAGAAAAAAACCTCGCATATATTTCGCGCTACAAAGAGGATCAGCTCGAAAGTGTACCGGAGTTATTCATCCGTACATGGATCAGGCAGGTTTACCAAATGTTTTCATTGCATACCTGGAGCTATATTGCTTTGGCGATGTTTGTGCTCATGCTGGCCGGAATCCTGATGTATATTTTTTCAAAACGGATGCCAATAAAGAAGTTGGGCTTTTTTACCGGAATCGTAACTTTCATCATCTTTATGCTGTCGTTTACGGCTGCCGCCAACAGGCATTCGGAATTTGTCTCTCCCGACAGGGCCGTGATCATCTACCCTTCGGTTGTTGTTAAGAGCACTCCAAGTCTTTCCGGCACCGATCTTTTTGTATTGCATGAAGGCACAAAAGTGAGGACCAGTGATGAGGTAAGTGGATGGTCAGAAATCACGATCAGCGATGGCAGGGTAGGATGGATACCTGTTGAATCGTTGGCTGTTATCTGATACTGAAATCAGTGTACCCTTTTACTTTTCCGGGAAATACCCCCACACGTTCCACCCTCGCCATGCGCGGACCAGTGTTACACCAGCTGATCATTGCGTTCACCTTTTCCGGGTAACCTTCAATTTCAAGGGATACAGAGCCATCTGACATATTTTTCACATACCCCCTGACACCCAACCTTCCAGCTTCATTTTGAGCAGAGTACCTGAAACCGACACCTTGTACCCGTCCGGTTATTTCCAAACCATAATGGACCGTTTCCCGATTATTCCCTGTCATGTCCGAACTTTTGTAAGATACGATTGTTTAACAGGGTGTGAATATAGTTAAACAATAATCTTTTCTATTGTTGTAAAATTTAAAAATACAAAATGATGAGAAAAAATATTTTATTAACAGCCTTAATTTTTTTAACGATGGCAACAATGAATGCACAGACCACTTTTCACGATTTCACAGTAAAGGATATCAATGGAAATGAGTATCCGCTTGCGCAGCTTAAAGGTAAAATGGTATTGGTAGTAAATACTGCATCAAAATGCGGACTTACACCACAGTATGATGCATTACAGGCGCTGTATGAGAAGTACGGTGGAAATGATTTTATAATCATTGGTTTCCCCGCCAACAATTTCATGAAGCAGGAGCCGGGATCCGATGAGGAGATTGCCGAGTTTTGCAGTGTGAATTATGGTGTTACATTTCCTATGATGAGCAAGATATCGGTGAAAGGCAAAGACCAGCATGCTGTTTATAAGTGGCTCACCAGCAAAGATGAGAATGGAAAGGAGGACAGTAAGGTATCATGGAACTTCCAGAAGTACATGATCAACGAAGATGGTCAGCTCGTCGGACATTTCAGTCCGAGGACAAGGCCTGACCATGAGGATATTGTCGCCTGGATCACCAAATAGAATAATTCACGGATAGGACCTGACAGGTTGGTAACTGCAGATCGATTAATATAAGCGTACTATCAGATTGTAGATCCGCCGGTAACGGTAATAAAATGAACTACCAGGTTTTAGATTACCGGTAACAGGATTAAATATGAACCACCAGGGTG
>CAYOVC010000323.1:0-3583 GCA_964407305.1 uncultured Bacteroidaceae bacterium
CTGTCCTTCCTTTACAGTAAGCTGAAAAGCACATGTCGCTTCATTTCCCGCTACATCTGTAGCTGTCCAGTAAATTTTTGTGGTTCCTGGGGATATAACTTCACCAGCTAAACTTGAAGAATCATTAATGCTGTTGGTAATGTTGGCTATCGCGGTATTATCAAAGACATAGGCCGGACCGAGTTCGTCTCCGTTAACATAATAATCTGCACCGGTTTCGACATATACAGTTGTATCCTTTTTACAGGCGATTAATGGAACTTGATCATCATTACCAACATGAACAGAAAAATACAATCGTGTAGTATCTTCAGCGTCATTACTGATGGAAATACGCACTTCATTATCTGAGCCGAATAATAATGTGCCTGGTTCAGGCACCTGGGAAAAATTCAAATTCCGGTTGTCCATGCCGAAAATGAAAGAATCTATCAGAGTAGGCAAAGTGGTCTGGAACATGCCTTCGGAATAACCATCCGGGTCAAGAGTCAGGGACCTCTCCATATGGATACTGTCCAGCGTTTGACGAGGTTGATTGCCGCTACCATCCCCGACAGGATTTTCCAGCTTCATTTTGAAGCAATAAAGTGAATTGGGCAAAATGGTTCTTGTGAAGGATGTTTCCCCTGGAATAAGAATGTGTCTGGTTCCCTTACGTGGAGTGAGTTCGTTCCACATAGTTTCTTCGACAACATTAGATTCGATCGTGAATTGCTCCATTTTAAAACTTACGGAATCAAATAAAGTCTCTGAGTTATTCAGCACCCAAACGGTCAGGTAATTTCCCTTTACAAAAGAAGTAGTGTAGACTTCTGAAGCAAACGACGGGGCAGAAAGGTAATATCCCCGGTTGGTGTTATTGACCAGTTTTTTAAAGATCTCATATTTGGTCGATTTTCGGATACCTTTAAGCGGATTGGACCAGATCATGGAATGAAACCGTCCCTCGTAATTCCCATAAAAGAGCCAAGTATCAAAGCCATTGAATCCATCACGTATATGCTTCCAAAGAATATCGGAATTCCGAATTTCTTCAATGGATTCCACCCCTCCCCAATCATGAAGTTCTGTACTCCATATCTCCTTATTTCCCAATTTTTTAGCTTCGTTCACAAACATTTCACCCAGATAATCACCTCCCGTGTTATGAGTAGAGGCAACAGAAAAAGCAAGGTGTTCATCTTTATCTTTGTCAACAGATTTTAACCAATCTATAGCTACCTGGTGGCTCCAGCTTGACGGCACAATGAATTCAGGCATTTGAATACCCTCGGCAAGATATTGGGGAAGGCTGTCGGCAACATATTTCACGTGATGTGGCTGAAGGATTTGTTGTTCGTTGGTCAAGTCAAGATAGTAGATATCAAAACCATGCTGATTCATAAGGTTCAAATAATCAGCAAAATATTGTACCAGCTTATCTACATGAAAGAGCCCCTTTTTCCACTTTGGATCCTCTGCTGTACCAATATTTTCCCATTCTTGAACCCACATGGGATAGGGGGTCCATGGAACCGAATCGGGGTCTCCGTAGGCATGCCAAAGGGGAAGCGGGCTGCCAAATAATTTAATATCTGGATTGGCCGTTCGCATAGCCGTCATCATGACAAGAATATCATTGTATGCATCGGGGTTTTTATCGCCTTCTGTTAATTCAAAGGCACAGTTTATGCCCACACGGACAAAATCCGAGTCAATATCTTTAACGCCCAGTTCAGCCAGGTGCGTTGCTAGGCCGGGGTACCAGAACCACATCACGATATTATCAATTCCAAACCGCATCTGTTGTTGGGGGTTATTTGAAATAATGACCTCATAACTGCTTTTGGGTGCAGATAGAAATTCGGATATGCCTGAATATTGGCTGGTTCGGACCGGCTTGATAAGAGGGTGTATATCAGCCTTAAGGTTGCAGAAATCATTCAGATTTCCCGCTTCAAAAACGTTTCCGTAAAGATTGAATGTGATAATGCTGATCAGAATTGATATAAAATAAAGCTCTTTCATTGTTATAGATTATTTGAATACTCTCATCTTTTTTGCAGGGATAATATTTAGCAGGATGGACCATCCCATGGAATAGATTGAAATCAATTCATCATTTACTGTAATACATTTCATTGATAGGAATAAGAGAACTCAGAAATAATGAGTTCTCTTATTCCAAAAACAATTGCTATACTACACACTTATTTAACAATCAGTTTCTTAACTGCCAGACCTTTCGATGTGTCTAATCGCAGGTAATAGAAACCTTTGTCACTTGTTTTCAATTTAAGCGTTTCATTGTGTTTAAGAATGCCTGATTGTATTTTGGCTCCAACGACATTGTAAACAGTATATTCGACCGGCTGCATATCTGTCAGAGATACCTTGAATGTACCGTCTGAAGGATTAGGATAAACCTTTACTGCAGAATTGGCTGCAGTATTAAAACCGGTAGTTTCATAAATGATTACTTCGAGTGTTCCCGTTACGCTAGAGCCATCATTGGCCGTGGCAATGACCTCGACGGTACCGGCTAATACACCGACCAATTCTCCATTTTCATCAATCAGCGCAATGCCTGTACCATTGACAACACTCCAGGTTACGGATGGATCGGATGCATCAGCGGGATTGACATCGACTAACATCTGAATTGATTGGTCCACCTCTACCGAATCACCAGGTGCATCAGAGGAAACAACAATATCGGTAACCATGATGCCTTGTATTGTAATTTCCTTGGTGGCAGAGATGCCAGAACCGTCCGTGGCTGTGGCTTTGACCGTGACTGTTCCTATGGCTTCAGGCTTCAGCAAACCCATACCATCGATAGTCGCTGAGCCGGTTCCATTTTCAACGCTCCAAGCCACATGTGGCCAGCTCGCATCCAATGGCGCAATATCGGCAGTCATCTGGAGGCTGTCGTTCTCCATTTGCATTATTGTCTCACCAGATTCCGTATCCAAAGTAATCGATGATATGTAAGTACGCATAACCGGTTGGTCATTATGTAGCGCGGCAACCTCATCACCCGTAAGTGCAATATCAAACAACCGGAAATCATCCATCTGAACCTCCTGGCAGTACGAATGAGCAGAATCCTTTTCGATATGCAGTTTAAGGTTCGTCTGATCAATGAATTGACACTTGAAGCTTATCAAATAGGAGAGTGTTTCCCAGTGTTTGAAATCACTGTAGGCACCTTGACTATAGACGGTGTCTGTCAAGTAGTAGGTAAGGGTGGAATCGTGATAGGTGATAGTGACATGCAGCCAATCTTTATTCTCCCATTTAAAGCCGGCACCCAAAAGCCCTCCGAGACCAACCAGATCGCCCTTGCCATACCAGCCTTGCCAGTGGGTAAAGCCACTTACCAAGGTGTCCGCCTGGGTACCGAGATAGATGGCGTGAGACGTCCACCAGCCCTGCGGATATAACCACCGGTGCCAGTAGCTCATGGTCCATTGATCTTTACCTTCAAAAAACTTCTCTTCCACCTTAAAGAAGGTGTGGTCATCAATCTGGAGAACCGTTCCGCGATCCATGGTGGTATCAGCTAGCTGCGAAGTATCCACCAGTGCTCCGCCGGGATAAT
>CAYOVC010000324.1:0-3575 GCA_964407305.1 uncultured Bacteroidaceae bacterium
GGATAATGCAGCATCGTATACTCCTCATTCAATCGCTTCAGCGACTCGTTCATCGATCTGTAATACCCATCTGTCGTTAATCCCGACTTCAACATAGAGATAATTCCAGCCATAATTTTGCCTCCATAAAATTTACCCGGCGGCAAAGTTAACTGTTGATTTGCATTATGCAATCGTATGGCCAGGAATTATTAGCCTCAAAGAATAATCATCCTCTTTTGATACACCTCATCGGCAGTATGTACCACTACCACGTATACGCCCGGCGTTATACCTTCCATCCTGAAGGTCTCCTCCCGCTCCCCGGTCCAGATCCTGTGCATGATGATCTTACCGGCAAAGTCGACCAGCTGCACCTCCTCCGCGTTCCCACCCGGAACAAATACCGTAAAGTACCATTTAGAGGGATTCAGGAAGATCGCCATTTGACTGCCAACTGCCAAATCACACGTACCTGTCTCCGGAACCTTGTAAGCCGTCACCTCGTCCGTTCCGGTAAACACCCCGTCACTCACCACGAGCATAACGGCAGGAGCGAAATGTCCAGCTCCGTTAGGCTGCATGTCTGCATTCAGTCGATCCTTTTAATGATTTCAGCTTTGCGGTGACCATAAGGGAGTGAGCCCCCCTCCTCCTCCTTCAGTTGCTTCCAGGCCCTGGCGATGATCAGATCATCGACATCATCCTTCTTGCAGGGCACCTCTACCACATATTCCTCGTAGGCATAGGTGGCTATATTCATTTTTACAATTGCTTTTCCCATAATTTGGCATATTAGGTAAGCCAGATCAAACTTACACAAATTCCGGTAAATTTCTAACATTTTCTGAGCAGTTTCACGGCTGAGAAGTTAGACACTCCACCCTCCCGTTGGGGAACGAATTTATTTGGCACTGCAGGATTTTTCCTGAAAGTAACTACCTTTACAGAACTCAAAACGATCTGATAAAAGTACTCCGGCATGAACCAGGACCCTTTTTGCTATTTCAACGGGGAGACAGTTCCCTATTCAGAATTGTACCTGCATGTCTCCGACCTGCTGTTCCAGCGAAGTTATGGTATTTTCGATTTCTTTCGGGTCCGAAACGGCGATATCCCCTGGCTCGATGACTACACCGAACGGCTCTTCAACTCCATGATGCTGTCGGAGATCGAACCGCCGGTCACCCGCGATGGGTTCATCGCACTGATCCACGACCTGCACCGCAAAAACGGACTCGACAACGGGGCCTTCAAGGTGATCGCCACCGGCGGTTACTCCGGTACGCTCGACTCCGTAACCGGACCGCCCAACTTCCTGGTAATGAATCTCCCCTGGCAGCCGCCGGATCCCGGTTCCTACAGCCATGGCGTTCCCCTGGTAAGCTACGAATATGTGCGGCCGAATGCGGAGATTAAGACCCTCAATTACTTCAATACCATGCGACTCCGGAAAAAGATGCAGGCGTTCGGCGCGCCCGACGTGCTCTTCCATACAGATACCATCACCGAGGCATCCCGTGCCAACCTCTTCTTCATCAAGTGCAGCGAGGTGTTTACACCGGGGAACGATATTCTGTTCGGCGTTACCCGGAAGCAGGTACTGAAGCTGTTCGAAGGCATCCGCGTAGAGGAGGTCCGCTTTGAAGAGCTATACGATTGCAACGAAGTTTTTATGGCCTCCACATCGAAAGACATTACCCCCATTGTGGCGGTCGACGGACAAAAGATCGGCACCGGCCGTCCAGGTCCGTTCACACGCGAAGTGCAGGAGGCGTTCCGCTCCAGGGGCTGGTTAAATGTTGATTTAGATTAGGCGAAGATGGGTAACAGACGGTTTAAATTAAGCTACAGGCAGAAGTTGTTTCTGAACTTCTCGGTGATCTTTGCAGTGTTCACGATCCTGGTACTGGTATTCCAGTTTGAAAGGGAAAAGAACTTCCGGAAGAGTCAGCTTGAGGTTACACTCGACAACATCACTGAGCTCACGTATAATTATATCCGACAGAACGACCTCTTTTTATCCGGCAATTTCAGATCGCTGGATTCCCTGGCTGCGATCGTTCCCGGGTTTAATATCAGGATCACACTGATTGCCAAAGACGGGGAGGTGCTCTACGACAGCGAAGTACCGGATGCCGGTAGCATGGAGAACCACCTTTCACGTCCGGAAGTGCAGGAGACGCAGAAAACCGGTATTGGTACAAATATCAGGAAATCAAATACCACGGGAAGCAGTTACTACTATTATGTACGTTCCTATCCCGACTACTATATCAGAACCGCTGCGCTTTATAATGTCCAGGTGAAGGATTATCTGCATGTGCAACAGATCTTCTTCCTCTATCTGCTTTTTCTTTTCATACTGGTGGCTCTGGCGCTTAGAATACTTACACGGCGGGTGGCCGAAACAATTACCAGGCTGAAGGATTTTGCGGTCAGGGTTCACAATGGCACTGAACCGGTTGAAACGATCAACTTCCCGTCCGACGAACTGGGGATCATTGGCAGGCAGATCACCTCCATATACCGGGAACTGAATGAGGCCAAGGAGCAGATCTCCATCGAAAAGGAAAAGCTTTTCAGTCACCTGAACGCACTGAATGAGGGGATCGCTTTCTTCACAGCGAAAAAGGAGAAGATTCTTACCAACCAGCACTTTATCCAGAACCTCAACCTGATCTCGGAGCGGTCAAACATTACCCCTACTGATATTTTCTATATCGAAGATTTTCAACCCATCAGGGACTTTATTGACGAACAGGTGGAGAGGACCGATATGGACAGTTCCACGAACCTGCCGGTGGAGGAGATTGTGCTTCAGAAAAATAAAAGGTATTTTAACGTAAAGTGTATGTTTTTTGCCGACAAGAGTTTCGAAATTGTGATCACAGAAACTACCAAACTGGAGAAGCGAAGGCTGATCAAGCAGCAGATGACCTCCAACATTGCACACGAATTAAAAACGCCGGTGACCTCCTTACTGGGCTACCTTGAAACGCTGCAGCAGGATGACGTTCCGGAAGATACCAGGAAATATTTCATTGAACGGGCACTTGCGCAAACAGTAAGGTTAACGGAGCTGATCGGGGATATCTCTTCCCTGAACAAGATTGAAGAAACGGGTGAAAATTTTGTATTCGAACCATTGAAACTTGGGGAGATTGTTGGAGAGGTGCGAGATCACCTGAAGCTGAAACTAGATGCACTTCGTATAAGGGTGAACTTGGAGGTACGTGATGAAATAACTTTGAATGGTAATATTTCATTGCTCTATTCGATCTTTTATAATCTGTTTGACAACGCTATCAAATATGGTGGAGAGGATATCGAAATCAATGTTATTAATTATCTGGAGGATAATAAATTCTACTATTTCTCCTTCGCCAATACCGGAACCAGTATCGATGAGAATCACCTCCCCCGTATCTTTGAGCGTTTTTACCGCATCGACGACGGACGGTCGCGACAAACCGGCGGTACAGGACTCGGGCTCGCCATTGTAAAAAACGCCGTTGAACTACACCAGGGCCGGATCACGGCCCGCACCTACAAAGAAGGCGGCGTTGAGTTCCTCTTCTCGCTCAGGAAATAGG
>CAYOVC010000325.1:0-3572 GCA_964407305.1 uncultured Bacteroidaceae bacterium
GCTGCCTCACCCACACCGGGAAAGATTACCTTACCAGCCGCCTGGATCCGCTCATGATCGTCCGTGATCTCTGCATGCACACCCATACGCTGGAGAGCAAAATCGACCGAACGTATATTACCTGCATTATACTTAATGATTACGATGTTCATCTCCTTTTTGATAATATTCAATATTTTATAATGATCCTTTTGTGCTGGGCAGGCTGTCGCTGTGAGGATCCAGTGCTACTGCACCCCGCAGTGCCTTGCTAAACGACTTGAAGATGGCCTCTATTTTATGGTGCTCATTTCCACCTTCAGCCTTTATGTTCAGGTTGCTTTTGGATGTATCGGAAAATGATTTGAAGAAATGTGAAAAGAGCTCCGTCGGAACATCTCCGATCTTCTCCCGTTTGAATTCTGTCTCCCATACCAGCCATGGCCTTCCCCCGAAATCGACGGCTACAGCGGCCAGGGAATCATCCATGGGCAGGGTGAATCCATACCTGGTAATGCCTCTCTTATTACCGAGGGCCATTAGAAATGCCTCTCCCAGTGCCAGTCCGGTATCTTCCACCGTATGATGTTCATCCACATGCAGATCGCCCTGCACCCTGATCTTCAAGTCAAAATTACCATGTCTTGCGATTTGGTCCAGCATATGATCAAAAAATCCAAGTCCGGTTGAAATATCAGATTTTCCACTCCCGTCAAGTGATATCTGAATAGCAATGTTGGTTTCATTGGTGTTTCGCTCGACCGTACCGGTTCGCATGGAGGCTCGAACAAAACGGCTGATCTCGTCCCAGCTACCGGTAACCAGGGCGCAATCATTCTCCATTCCGGCACTTTTCAGCGCTTCAAACTTCTTTTCATCCCCATAAAAGATCCCTTTTGCTCCGAGATTTTTGGCCAGTAAAATATCTGTGACCCTATCGCCAACAACAAAGCTGTTCTCAAGATCATAATCACCATTCAGATATTTCTTAAACATGCCCGTTCCAGGTTTACGGTTGGGAGACTTCTCCTCCGGCATGGAGGGATCGATGAGGATTTCATCGAATGATACACCCTCATTTTCAAAGGCCCGAATCATCTTTTCGTGTGGCGGACGAAAATCCTCTTCCGGAAATGCCGTTGTACCCAATCCATCCTGGTTCGAAACCATAACCAGGAGATAATCTGTCGTCTTCCTGATATGGTAAAGGTTTCTGAAAACACCCGGACAAAATTCAAGTTTTTCAAGTGAATCCAGCTGATAATCAACAGGGGGTTCCACGACCAGTGTTCCATCCCTGTCTATAAACAATACCCGTTTTTTTATTCTTGTCATGTTTAAACGTGCTATACCAATTAAAACCTACTGAATAACTACTTGATTTGTAAAATCAGATCGAACATGAATCAACAAAATCGCGCTGATATTGCATCAATGCTCCAACCAGCTGAGCATTCTCGCTCACTGTGCCGACTGTGATACGCAAACTGCCTTCACAAAGTTCTACATTTGAACGGTCTCTTACAATAATTTTCTTTTCCACCAGGAAATTATACACCTTCTTTGGCTTGCTGACCCTCACAAGCAGAAAATTGGCATCGGAGGGATAGATATTTTCCACAAACCTGAGTTTACTGAGTTTTCTTCTCAAAACCTCTCTCTCACGCAGGATCATCTCTATCCACTTTTTGGTTCTTTCTTTCTCTTTCAGGGCTTTAAGTCCAACATTCTGAGTAAGCATATTCACGTTGTAAGGATACTTTACCTTTCCCATGTATTGTATCAGTAGAGGATTCCCTATGGCAATGCCCAGCCTGATCCCCGCCAGTGCCCATGCCTTTGAAAATGTCTGTAGCACCACCAGGTTGGGACAGGTATTCAGCTTGTTAATCATGCTCTCCCTGCGACTAAAATCAATATAAGCTTCATCGACCACGATAATTACATCAAGCACTTCTGCCAGATGTAGCATCTCCTCCGGATCAAATGAATTTGATGTGGGGTTGTTGGGTGAACAGAGGAACAGCAATTTCGTATGGCTATCGCAAGCTTCAATCAATGCGTTGCTGTCCAGTCCAAAGTCATCTGTAAGAGAAACCCTTCGCAACTCGATCTGGTTGATATCAGCACATACCTGGTACATTCCATAGGTTGGATGGATAGAAACAGCATTGTCCTTTTCCGGTATACAGAAGATCCTGAAGAGAATATCTATTGCCTCATCAGAGCCATTACCAACAAATATCTGGTTTTCCTGCACGTCCTTAAGCAGACCGATTGCATTTTTCAGCTCTTTCTGGTGTGGATCGGGGTAACGGTTATAGGGACTGTTATAGGGGTTTTCGTTTGCATCCAGAAAAAGTGCATCTGAACCGGTATATTCATCACGCGCCGAAGAGTAAGGCACAAGTTCCCTTACATTTGGTCTAAGTAACTTTTGGATATCGGTTTCCATGTTGTTCCTGTTTACGATCATTGTTTGAAGGATCGCAAAAGCTGCTGTACAATTATCCTTCTTTTGCCTCTAACCTTACACTCACAGCATTTCTGTGCGCCTCAAGCTCCTCAGCCTCTGCCATGGTCATAACGGCACCACTGATATTGAAAAGTCCGTACCTGGTAATCTCCTGAAAAGTGATTTTTTTAACAAAGGCATCCATATTTAATCCACTGTAGGCATGTGCCCAGCCGTTTGTTGGCAGTGTATGGTTCGTGCCCGACGCATAATCACCCGCACTTTCGGGAGTATAGTTTCCCAAAAAAATACTGCCGGCATTTTTAATCTGGTCTGCTATCTCGCTATAATTCCTACAGGCAATAATTAAATGCTCTGGTGCATAAACATTGACCATATCAACCATCTCCCGGTTACTCTTCATCAGTATCATCCTGCAGTTTTCAAGCGATCGCTCAGCAATCCCCTTTCGTGGCAACCTCTCCAGTTGCTTCTCTATCTCATGCTCCACATCGCTGATCAGTTGTTCGGAATTTGTGATCAAAATTACCTGGCTATCGGCACCATGTTCAGCCTGCGAAAGCAAATCGGAAGCAACAAAGGCCGGGATTGCAGATGAATCTGCCAGGACAGCAAGCTCTGATGGACCCGCGGGCAGATCAATGGCGACTGCATCCCTGCTTACCAACTGCTTGGCAGCCGTAACATACTGATTTCCAGGACCAAAAATCTTATTCACTTTCGGAACAGATTCGGTGCCGTAAGCCATTGCGGCAATGGCCTGTACACCACCCAGTCTAAATACTTTCTCTATGCCAAGCGTACTGGCAATATGGAGGATTCCCGGACTAATCTTTCCATTTTCACCGGGAGGTGTGCAGAGAACGATCTCACTGCATCCGGCGAGCGTTGCGGGCACACCAAGCATCAGGGCTGTTGAAAGCAACGGAGCAGTTCCACCCGGGATATAGAGTCCCACTTTTTCAATAGGTACCGTTTTTTGCCAGCATTTAACTCCGGGCGTCGTCTCCTCAATAATATCAGGGTGTAGCTGTTTTGCATGGAACCTGCGAATGTTTCTGCGGGCCTCCTTAATTGCATTTTTCAACTGGTCTGAAACCTCAAATTTTGCTGCGGC
>CAYOVC010000326.1:0-3559 GCA_964407305.1 uncultured Bacteroidaceae bacterium
CCGTCAGCAATCCAGCCGGAACCGCTCCGTATCCTGGAAGTTCTTCATCATAGAGATAACTATCCCTGGCTCTTTTTCTAACCTGGTTCAGATGAACCACAGCCTCATCTGTCCTGTCAAGTTCATTCAGTGCCTCAGCTTTGATAAGCAGGATATCGCTGTAGCGCATGTATGTATAATTCAGACCACCATTCCCCTTCGTTCCCTTGCCTACTTCATCAAGTGGTTGAAGGTGCTTTTTCTGCAGGTAACCCGTGGGCGACCAGGCAGGATTAAAGGGTTCCCCGTTCAGCCAGGACTGACCATCACGGCCAACCGTATAATCCAGCCGGGGATCGTACACACTGTCTTCCGTTACTTCAAATGCATCAATAAAATCCTGCTTTGGCACATTAAAAAAATATCCATTTTCAACCTGTGGAGCAAACCACTGGTTCAGCGCGCTTCCCTGGAACGGATCCTGATCTGCCAGGTGCTGAATTTCAAATACAGACTCCTTGTTGTTTTCATATTCCAACTTGAAATTCTGATTGAACAGGTCCATTAATGCATAGATGCCAAGTGATTCAAGGGAATCTGCATATGCCAGCGCATCGGCATGTTTCTCCTGGTACAGATAAACTTTGGCAAGCATACCAAAGGCAGCGCCCCTGGAGGCTCTTCCATAATCGGCAGGGGCAATAACAGCCGGCAGATCATCCTTGGCCAGCAGCAGGTCATCTTCAATTTGTTCATAGATCTCCGAAACTGTTGAAAGAGGTGTATACAGATCGTCGAGCGTTGCAACCGGCGCTGTCTTTAAAGGAATTTCTCCATAGATATTCACCAGTATGAAATAGTAATAGGCCCTCAGAAACCTTGCTTCTGCAACATATTGATCCCTGAGGGCAGCATTCATATCGATCTCCGGAACCTTCCCAATTACTTCATTGGTACGCGCTATACCATCATAATAGTGTTCCCAGCATGCTTCAATAAAACCGTTGTCCGTAGTGGTCTGGAAATCTTCTATGAAGGATATCTCGCTCTGATCACCCGGATTGCCCCCTTTTATGGCATCATCAGAAGCAACATCTCCAAACACCCAGAGGTTGTTTTCGATGGATTTAAAGGCCAGTGGTTCATAGCAGGCATTTACTGCCAGGAAGGCATGCTCTGCCGTCTGGTAAAATGTGGCACTTGAGTATCGTCCCTGGAGATTCTCTTCAAGGAAATCGGAACACCCGTTCAGGATGCCCAATGCAGTAATGATACATATTATTTTTGCTCTCATTTTTACAAACGTTTAAAAGGTAAACTGTAATCCAACACTCAATGATACTGCAGTAGGGTATGTCCCCCAGTCAATACCGGCTGCCCGGTCGCCTTCACCTGCGGCGTTATTGCTTACGGTCATCTCCGGATCCAGGCCGGGGTATTTGGTCAGCGTCAGAAGATTCTGTCCTACGAGATAAATCCTCACATGATCAAAATAGAACCTGCTTGTCAGGGTTTCAGGAAGCGTATAGCCCAGTTGTGTAGTCTTTAATCGCAGGTAGGAGCCGTCGGCCAGGAAGCGCGTGGAAGGCTTGGTATTATTCGATTTGGCCGACCATGATGCCCGGGGTTGTGTGTCACTGGTTTCTTCACCTGTCCAGTGTTCATCGTAGTAGCGCTGGGTAACCGTAAACGGTCTGTAAAATCCCTCTATATCTGTCGCTACCTGGTAATAGATCTTGTTGCCGTAGCTGCCCTGTGTCAGCAAGGTAAGATCAAACCCCCTGAATGTTGCCGTAATATTCAAACCATATGTAAAAAGGGGAATTGCGCTTCCCACGTGGTCCCTGTCCTCTTCATCGATTACTCCGTCTTTGTTAATATCGCGGTATTTTACATCTCCGGGCCGAATATTATCTCCCTGATAGGCGTGGGTAATGATGTCTTTCGTATTCTGAAAAATACCCTCCATCTCATAGAGGTAGAAAGAACCAACCGGGTGCCCCTCCTCAGTTAAGGTCGCATACACCCCGTTGTCTATTCTTCCTCCGGAAATGGGAGCTTCCAAATCAAGAACCTCGTTTTGCAGTGCAGCCATCACACCCGATACGGATATCATCCCTTCCCTCAAAGCCTGTCTGAACCCCAACTCCAGTTCGACACCCGTATTGCGTATTTTTCCCCTGTTCTCCCATGCAGGTTCTACGGATCCTCCTGATGGAGGAATCGGGGCTTTATTCAGCATGTTACTGGTCACCTTATAAAAATAATCTGCAGTCAGGCTCAACCTGTTATTCCATACCCGAAAATCCAGTCCCCCGTCAATCTGCTTGCTAGTCTCCCAGCGTACATCTTCATTTCCGTATACTGAAAGGGTATATCCACTGGCGGAGACCCCTCCAAAGGGATAATTATAATTTGGACTGATCTGGTCGGAGTATGAATAATTTCCAATTTCCTGGTTCCCGTTTACCCCATATGATGTCCTTATTTTCAGCATATTGATCCCCTCTGCATTCTCCATAAAGGCTTCTTTGTCAAGACGCCATCCTGCTGAGATGGAATAAAAGGTACCCCACCGGTTTGCAGCACTGAATCGCGAGGAGCCATCCTCACGAACAATAAGCGAAAGAAGGTATTTATCCTGGTAATTATAGTTGGTTCTGCCAAAAAAGGAGACCAGTGCATAGCCTTCCCTCGATTCACCTGCAACCGTTGTTCCCTGACCGTTTCCCAGGTAAACCAGGTTGTTGTCCTGGTCAGGGAAATCCTTCTGGGAGGCTGAATTCTGATAAAACCCGGCCTGAATGAGCTCGGTACCGAGCATATAGGTAAAACTGTGATCGTTTATGGCTGTTTTGTATGTCAGCACGTTGCTCCACGACCAGTTCAGCATTTCTCCGTCAGTTACAGTAAGTGTATTTGGATTATTGATCCTGTTATTTGTTCCCCATGTTTTGTCAAATCTGCGCCGATTGTAATTTGCCCTGTCCAGTCCGAATGTTGAGGTCAGTTGCAATTGATCACTGAATGCTATACTTGCATTCAGGTCACCAAAAAGCCTGTTCTCCTTTCGGATGTTATGCTGGTTCAGTGCCAGTCCAACCGGGTTATATCCGTCGCCCAGCAGACCAGGATATTCCGGCAAATCGGTAAACTGACCATCCTCATCATAAATTGGGATTCCGGGTGTTCTGAAAAATGCATAGCGAACTATGCTCCCACCGTTTCCGCCGTATCCGTCACCGCTGCTGCCGATGCTCTTATTCTCATCCTGCGAAATATTGATATTCGCACCGACTGTCAGCCAGTCAAAAGCTTTTGAAGAGACACTTATCTTTCCGGTTGTACGCTCGTAATTGCTGTTCAGAATAATCCCCTCCTGTCCAAAATGACTTGCGGAAACAAGGTAATTGGTCCTCTCATCACCCCCGCTAACGGAAAGATTGTGATTCTGAATGATTGCGTTTCTGAAAATCTCCTCCAGGTAATTAATATCAGGAAGTGTGGCGGCAATTTCATCGGTAATTAAAGGCCTTTTCAGGATGTCGCTGGTAACAAATGCATTATCGTTATTAGCAGC
>CAYOVC010000327.1:0-3552 GCA_964407305.1 uncultured Bacteroidaceae bacterium
GTGGTGACCGCTGGTGCTCATCTGCTTTCTGTGACACACCTCGCAGCTGCCGTAAAGATCAACAGCACCTGGAACCAGGCCCAGTGAATGGGAATAGCATCCGGAGAGGGAATAACAATACTGTTCATATATTGGGGGTTTAATCAGTGTGAAGGTAGCGATTATCAGAGATAGGGAGGGCCGTACATTCCGGAACCATAGCCAAAAGGCGACCCGTAAAAACTGTTGCCATATCCGAAGGGTGACCGGTAGAGAGAATGATTCGACTTGTGGAACGATGCCCCGATGGAAAAGTTACCGAAATGGTAGGTGGCACCTACGGACATATCCTGGTAGTTCGGTGAGGAACGGCTATTATCCATTGGGAAATGTGCTATGCTTCTGACGCCCGCTCCATGAAGTACCAGGTTCTCAGTAAGGTGATAGGATGCCGATACAAAAGCTGAAATATTCATCATATTGCGCATACCAGGCAATTCGCCGGTCGGATCTGTGAGAAGCGGTAATGTCTGCGATACCAGGATTCCTCCGTGAAAAGAGAGCCTGTCATTTGCCTTGTAGCGGGCGTGAGGTGCTGCGTAGAGGTTCATGGCAGAGCCGAAAAGCGGGGAATAGCCAAAGGAAGTTCCAACCGTGGTATTGAATGACCAGGGAACCATTGCCATGACAGTCTCCGGTTTTTCTGTATAATGACTGATGCTGTCGACCTGGTTCCATATTCGCTCCACCTCATCCTGAGCCTGAAGATGAACTGTAACGAAAAAAACAGCGATCCAAACAACTGTAATATGCCTGTATACTTTCTTCATGGTGTTTTTACTTTGAACCTGTGTCGCTTTGCAACGCCTCCCTCATCCGGGTTATTCAGTCTGCAAGGTACAAAGACCGTTGCAAATTTACCAGAAATAGATATAAAAACCGATCACAAAAGCCAGAATAATCGCAGAATTGATCACATCCCATTTGTCCCAGCCGGCACGTGTGAGGGCTTTCTGCTCCAATAAAAACCCCTACCAGCGCAAGCGCGAAAAGTCCCAATATGATCCAGTCGGGTAAAACGATTCTTTATTATCGATAGTTCGCACAGAATAGACTTATCAATCTTAGTAATATGCATCTGATGGCTATTTAAACCAATTCTAAGCCGGAAAAAATTGAGGGTTATTGAATTGTTATTATTTTTGATGCTTCGCTAATTAAAAACTAAAACAACTATTGGATGGAAGCTTTCAATTTAACATGGATCGATTATTCCATAATGATCATCTATTTTGGATTTGTGCTGGGCATAGGCTGGGCACTTAAAAAGTACATGAAAAATGCCACGGCATTCCTTGAGGCGGGCAGATCACTGCCAGGTTGGGTAACCGGTTTGGCATTTATCTCTGCGAACCTGGGGGCACTGGAGGTAATAGGGATGGCAGCATCGGGAGCTAAATATGGGATGGCAACCGTGCACTTCTACTGGATCGGTGCGATTCCGGCCATGATATTCCTGGCGATCTTCATGATGCCATTCTATTACGGTTCAAAGGCGCGCTCGGTTCCCGAGTATCTGAAGCTCAGGTTCGATGAGAAAACAAGGGGGTTTAATGCCTTTTCATTTGCTATTATGACCATCTTCGCATCGGGTATCTCCATGTACGCCCTTGCATTGCTGATGGAGACTTTATTAGGATGGAATTTCCACATGAGCCTCTTTATATCCGCTTTCATTGTGCTGGTGTACACCTATCTGGGAGGGCTCAGTTCTGCCATCTATAATGAAGTATTGCAGTTCTTCCTGATTGTCATTGGATTTCTCCCGCTTGTGATCATAGGAATGATCAAAATTGGTGGCTGGGACGGAATGGTTGAAAAGCTTGCCTTGAATCCGATGACCGCAGGATTTGATCATTCCTGGCAAAACATCTCTCCTGAGCATCCGATGGGTAGCTGGATGGGGATCCTGTTCGGACTTGGCTTCGTATTGTCATTCGGTTACTGGTGTACCAACTTCCTGGTAGTGCAGCGGGCGATGGCTGCCGGATCGATGAGTGATGCACGAAAAACTCCGCTGATAGGAGCTTTCCCGAAGATGTTCATCCCGTTTTTGGTAATTATTCCGGGGATGATCGCCATGGCACTCCTGAATTCAGGCGACGAGCTGTTTGAGCTTCCAACCAAAGGATCAAGCTACGACTACGACCTTGTGATCCCGATGATGCTGAAACGGTTTTTGCCTACCGGGGTACTCGGACTGGGCCTCACTGCCCTGATGGCTTCCTTTATGAGTGGTATGGCCGGCAACGTAACTGCATTTAACACGGTGTTTACCTATGACATCTATCAGAGTTATATCGTACCGGGAAGAAGTGACAATCACTACCTGCGCGTTGGACAGCTAACTACCATATTCGGTGTTCTTGTAAGTATTGCAACGGCCTATGTTGCAGCCATGTTTAATAACCTGATGGACTTCCTGCAACTAATATTTGCCTTTATAAACGCTCCCCTATTTGCAGCATTCCTGATGGGGATGTTTACCCGCCGCACCACAGGGCATGGTGCTTTCTGGGGACTTCTTACCGGGACATTTTCGGCCGGACTGGTGCACGGATTTACCCAGCCGGTTGGAGCGGATACATTGGTGAAGGGTGGCTGGACAGGCACCGTTCTACAGACCTTCCCCAGTGAAATGGCACAAAATTTCTGGATCGCAATCATCGCATTCTCCGTCGCGCTGGTAGCAACAATTGTAATATCCCTCTTAACAAAGCGTACCAAAACTGACGAGGAGCTACGGGGACTTGTATACCAGCTTACTCCGAAAACTATTGACGACAGCAAACACTGGTATTCACGTCCGGGAACACTGGCATGGATCGTTGGTATCATTGCTGTAATACTAAGTATATTATTCTGGTAATCTTAAAATTAAATAATTATGGGTTTAGATATTAAAATACCGATTGGTCTCATGTTTGTAATATTTGGGATCATCCTCACAATCTTCGGACTGGCTACGATTGGAAATGAAATGTACGAATTATCAGTTGGGAGGAACATTAACCTCTACTCAGGAATTGGAATGTTGATCTTCGGGGGATTCATGCTGATCATTTCTGACCTCAAATTCAAGAAGAAGATCACTGAATCACTGGGTGTTGATGAAGAGGAACTAAAAGAGGAGGTTCGTGAGGAGTTGAACAACTAATCTGTTTTAACCGGCAGATGTTGCAGAGGTATAAGGATGTCCTTTGCAATTTTATAACCGGGTAATAACAACAAAAGGGGTTCTGTGAGAACCCCCTTTGCTTTTATACAGGTATCTTACCTGCTATCACTTGCTTATAAGTTGTTCCAGTACCGATATCCGCTCCTCTAGTTCAGCAATTTTCCGGTCCTTTTCCTGTAGCTGCTCAATCTGCTGCTGCTGCTCTTTGATTGCCTGCAACAAAACAGGGGTAAGCTTTGAATAATCAACCATTTTATAACCTTTGTCATTGGTTATAATCAATTCAGGATAGACAGACTCAACCTCCTGGGCAATCACGCCCAGCTGCCTGCTTT
>CAYOVC010000328.1:0-3546 GCA_964407305.1 uncultured Bacteroidaceae bacterium
TTGCAGTACACCGGGAAAAAGAAACTGACGGTATCATGGATCCACTGCCTCATATATGTTAATGTCAGAGGTCAGCAGAATATCGGAAGGAGACCCTGCTTTTTCGACAGGCACTCAGCCCTGCTTTTTTGTCAGCCCCTTCGTGGAGAGCAGTCCGCAGGCAGCATAAATATCCTCTCCCCGGCTGGCCCTCACCGTGGTTACAATACCGCGGGCATTCAGTTCATCCTTGAAGGAGGCAATTCGTTCACTTGTGGAACTGACCAAAGGAGTGTCGGGTATCGGATGAAATTTTATCAAATTGATCCTACATCGAATACCGTTTAATAGCTTAACCAATGCTTTAACATGACAGGAGGTGTCGTTTAGTCCACCGAACATGATGTACTCGAACGAAACCCTGCGTTGTCTCCCGAAATCCCATGAGCGGATCTCCTGCAGCACTTCATTCAACGGGTAGACCTGCTGAACCGGCATCAGCATCCTTCGCTCCTCGTCGAAAGGGGAGTGAAGACTTACCGCCAGGTGCGCCTCACTCTTTTCCAAAAACTCTTTCATCGCCGGAATGATTCCGATGGTCGAAACAGTGATCCTGCGCGGACTCATGGCATAACCCCATTCTGCGGCAAGGATCTCCAGGCTCTTCAAAACCTCATCAAGATTGTCCAGCGGTTCGCCCATACCCATATACACGATGTTCGTGATCCGGTCCCACTCCTCAATACTGCGGGGCTGATTCAGGATCTCTCCGGCTGACAAGTTCCCCTGGAACCCCTGCTTGCCGGTCATGCAAAACAGGCATCCCATTTTACATCCAACCTGCGTGGAAACACAGACGGTGTGCCGATCCTTGTCAGGAATATATGCAGTTTCTATATATTTCTCCAGCGAAGTGTTGAACAGGTATTTTTTGGTTCCGTCGGCCGACACCTGCACGTTTCTGTAGGACTCCGTTCCTGTCCGGTAGTGCTGTTTCAACTGCTCCCTCGCCTGCTTCGACAGGTTGGTCATTTCGTCGATCGAGCCACACCTTTTCTTGTACAGCCAATCGGCGATCTGCCGGGCAGAAAACCCCGGAAGCTTCAAGTCTACAGCTACCTGCCGCAGTTCATCCAACGTTTTTCCATACAGTGGTTCCATATTAAATCCCAATCATTATAATTCACTGTTCCGGGACAAAACTCCATCTCCCATTCGCAAAATCCCAACTCCTCTTTGCAAATACCCGCCCATTTAATGAGCAGTCCGGTACAGTTCATAAAAGGCTCATTTTTCAGAATAAAATCATCACGACCCGAGGCTATTGCTCTACCTCAAAAGTATATCTCGGAGATGATATTGTTAAATGGAATGCCCCGTCCGATTAACAGATCCCTGGTCTCTACCACCATCTCCGCCCTTCCGCAAAGATAATACTTGTGACCAACCGGCAATAAGGAAATTTCATGCAGGTAATCTGTTACCCTGCCACGGAACGGGTCTTCCCCCCGTCGATGATAAATGTTTCACCGGTCACGTATGATGCGGCTTCGGAAAGCAAAAAGGTGGCCGCTTTGCCGAATTCATCCGGTTCTCCGTACCTGCCCATCGGAATCTTTGAGAAATTGATTTTCTGCACCTCCTCCGGGGTCATCCGCCACTCTTTTGCATTGATCAGGTCAAGATCCTTTAACCGCTCCGTACCGAAGAGTCCGGGCACCAGGTTGTTGATTCGTATATCTTCCGGGGCCAGTTCAAAAGAGAGGCTTTTCAACAGGTTGGAAACGCCCGATCGCATTACATTTGAAAGCAACAGATTGTCAATAGGTTCTTTTATGCTAATTGAAGTAACAGTTAATATGGATCCGCTCTTTTGCTTGCGCATGTATGGGAGAACGGTCCTGATTAGCCTGACAGTTCCCATCAATGTTAATTCAAAACCTGTGCGCCATTTTGCGTCATCCAGATCATCGAACCTTCCGGCCGGCGGACCCCCGGCATTAACCACCAGTCCATCGATCCTGCCATACTTTTTTGCGGTCGCCTTCACCCACTGTTCAATTGTATGGGGATCTGACATATCCATGGTTGAGGTGAACACCTCTGCACCACTCTCTTCACGGATCTCTTCACCCGCCTTTTCAATGTGCTTCTGTCCGCGACTGGCAATCGAAAGTCTGGCACCCTCGAGGGCCAGGTTGCGTGCAATGGCAAACCCCAGTCCCATACTGGATGCTGCCACCATCACTACCTTGTCTTTTAGTCCAAGATCCATATGTGTATAATTTGGTATTTAACAGCTTAACATCACAGAATGGAAATTGTTTTGCTGTCGTTTTTAGCTCTGGCGATCATCTGCATCACAATTGCTTCTCCGGACAGCAAAAAAAAGCCCGGCGGGGGAGCCGGGCGGGGGAAATTAACCAGGTATAAATCTATGATTGGTTGATGAATCCTAAAAAATGAACAGATATTAATCTGTATCTGTTCAATGCAAATATATGCTGTTTAAATTACATAGATGTGAACTAAACCTTAAGATATTGTCAAATAATTCCTGGCATACGGAGAGACACAGTTATCGATTCTCCAGCTGTGAGATCACCACTGCCCCGACACTATCGCTAAAGACGTTGACAGTGGTTCTGAACATATCCAAAATGCGATCCACCGCCAGGATCACACCGATCCCTTCGAGAGGCAATCCCACAGCATTCAGGATAATAGCCATCATTACAAGTCCGCTCATGGGAATGCTGGCAGCACCGATTGACGCAAGCACCGCCGTAAGCACGATGATGCCCTGTTGTGCCATTGAAAGGTCAAATCCATACACCTGGGCAATGAATATGGTGGCCACGCATTCGTAGAGCGCTGTTCCGTCCATGTTGATCGTTGCCCCGATGGGAAGGACAAAACCAGCTGCTTTCTCTGATGCACCCGAATGCTCTGTTACCGCTTTCATGGTGAAAGGCAGGGTGACGATGGTGGAGCAGGTCGAAAAGGCGGTTAGCAGGGCGTTGATCATGCCTTTGAAATGAACTGCTGGAGATGTTTTACCGATCAACCGCAGGATCAAAGGCAATGTAACCAGGAAATGGATGGAGAGTCCGGCCAGCACAACCAGGAAGTATTTTCCAAGCGGGATAAAAGCATCGAAGCCGGTCTCCGCAACAATCACCGCAACGATCCCGAAAACACCCAACGGGGCGGTCCAGATCACAAAGAGCGTAAGCTTCATCATCGCGTCAAAACCCGCCTGGAAGATATCGCCCATCAGGATGCGCTGCTTCTCTTTCAATTGGGTAACAAAGAAACCGAACAGTATGGAAAAGAAGATCACCGGCAGCACATCGCCAGTAGCCATGGCATGAAAGACGTTTTCCGGGATGATATCCAGCAGCAGCTCACCCAGCCCTTTTTCCACCACACCGATGCTGTCCGGATCAGCTTTCAGCCCAAGGCTCACCCCGATACCGGGTTTGAAGATATTCACAAGGATCAGTCCCGTGATGATCGCCAGGAAACTGGTGGTGAGGTAATAACTGATCGTTCTGAAGGTGATCT
>CAYOVC010000329.1:0-3487 GCA_964407305.1 uncultured Bacteroidaceae bacterium
AGTCGAAAGAGCGCATGCTTACGCCCGTTTAGCATCTGAGGAAGGCACTCCGGGAAAGGATCGGTCAGCTTGACTGGATGTCTGACGAAACAAAAAAAAGGGCCAAAGAAAAGCTTGATTTGATGCGTGTAAAAATCGGATATCCCGATAAATGGAGGTCCTACGCAGGGTTGACCTTTTCCAACAACTCCTATTATGAGAACTACCGTGATGCTGCCATCTTCAACCTGAAATATGAACTTGCAAAAATAGGGAAACCGGCTGACAAGGATGAATGGCACATGCATCCGCATACGGTTAATGCCTATTATCATCCATTACTGAATGAAATCGTATTTCCGGCAGGTATCCTTCAACCTCCCTTCTTTTACAGTGATGCCGATGATGCAGTAAACTATGGTGCCATCGGTGTGGTTATCGGTCACGAAATGACCCATGGCTTTGATGACCAGGGAAGAAAGTTCGATAAAAATGGGAACCTGAATGATTGGTGGACCGGAACAGATGCAAAGAATTTCGAGGAGAGGTCATCCGTTTTAGAGGAACAATTCAACAGGATAAAGATATCCGGTGATCTGTATGCGGATGGCAAATTATCCCTGGGAGAAAATATCGCCGACCTGGGCGGGGTGAATATTGCGCTGCAGGCGTTAAGAAAGGCATGGGGACTAACTGCACCGGATCCGGAAACCGATGGATTCACGCCTCTGCAGCGATTTTTCCTGTCGTATGCGCATATCTGGGCCAATAATATCCGCAAGAAGGAGATGATCAGGTTAACAAAAGAGGATGTTCATTCGCTGGGAATCAACCGTGTGAATGGTCCACTTCCCAATGTGGAAAGCTTCCTGGAGGCATTTAATATCAGGGCAGGTGAAAAGATTTACCTCCCTGTTCAGGAGCGTGCCTCTATCTGGTAATGTTATTTGCTGTGTCTTTGTTCGAGAATCCTCACAGCATCCGATAAATCAAACCCTTTTTCGGTAAGTAAAACCAGAAGGTGATAAAGAAGGTCGGCTGTCTCATTCAGGAAGCGTTCGTCGTTGCTGTCTTTTGACTCAATAACCAGCTCAACAGCCTCCTCGCCCACCTTTTGAGCGATCTTATTGATTCCCGCATTAAACAGGCGCGTGGTATAACTACCTTCGGGCAACTCTTCTTTGCGCCGGATGATCAGATCCTGCAGTTCACGCAGAAAGGCAATACCAGAGGAATCGTTTGCTTCGAAAAAACAGGTATCAGCACCCGTGTGACAAACCGGACCGTGTGGAACCGCTTTTATAAGCAGGGTATCATTGTCACAATCCTCGAGGATCTCTTTTACATCCAGAAAATTACCACTCTCCTCCCCTTTTGTCCACAACCTGTTCTTTGTGCGGCTAAAAAAGGTAACACGCTGCTCTTTCACTGTTTTTTCATAGGCTGCACGGTCCATAAATCCCAGCATCAGCACCTTCATCGAACCTGCATCCTGGATGATCGCCGGTACCAATCCGTTCATTTTTTCAAAATCGATTTTGCTCATCGTACATTAATATTATGGTTCTTCAGATATTTCTTCAATACAGGAATGGGGATCTCATTGTAGTGAAAAATACTTGCAGCCAGGGCCGCATCTGCCTTTCCTTCGCGGAAGACCTCCTCAAAATGAGCCTCCCGGCCTGCACCGCCTGAAGCGATTACTGGAATAGAAAGCTTTTCAGACAATTCCCTGAGGGCCTCACAGGCAAAGCCATTTTTGGTCCCGTCATGGTTCATGGAGGTGAAAAGTATTTCCCCTGCGCCCCTGCGCTCCACCTCTTTTGCCCAGCTAAAGAGTTCCCGGTCCACAGGAATCCTTCCGCCATTCATATAAACCTTCCACTGTCCCCGTTCCAGTTTTGCATCGATGGCAACGATAATGAACTGGCTGCCAAATGCGGAGGCGATCTGGTCGACCAGCTTTGGGTTTTTGATGGCGGCACTGTTTACAGATACTTTATCTGCGCCGGCGGAGAGCAGTATCTCAGCATCTTTCAGCTCATTGATGCCTCCTCCAACTGAAAATGGAATATTCAGGTTTTTTGCAATTCTCATTACCAGGTCCGAAAACAACTTCCTGTTTTCATGTGTTGCGGTAATATCAAGGTAAACGAGTTCATCGGCACCATCACGGGCATATTTTGCTCCGAGTTCAACCGGATCACCTACATCCTTTATATCAACAAAGTTGATTCCTTTTACCGTTCTGCCATCGCGAACGTCCAGGCATGGAATAATTCTTTTTGCAAGCATCGTTTAACCAATCAATTGTTCAAGTTCAGTCAGTTTAATATTTCCCTCGTATATTGCCTTTCCAATGATCACTGCCGGTATATTCAATGCATCGAGCGAAAGAATATTATCCAGCGATGAGACCCCTCCACTGGCCACCAGGTACAGATCAGGAAACTGCTCAATAATTGAAGAATAGGTTTTTTCGGAGGTTCCCTGTAATACACCGTCTTTGCTTATATCTGTGCAGATGGTCATACGTACACCCTTGTTGTACCAACTGCCTATAAATGGAAGCAGCTCCTCTTCGGTCTCTTCGACCCATCCTGATACGGCGATCTTACCATCCTTGAAATCACTTCCCAATATGATCCTGTCGGAACCATATTGATTCAACCACGCTTCAAAAAGTTCAGGATTCTTCACAGCAATGCTGCCCCCGGTAGCCATCCTGGCTCCCGATTCAAATACGATCCGCAGGTCATCCTCACTTTTAATTCCGCCACCTGCATCAATAACCAGGGAGGTTCTTGAAGCGATCTGCTCCATGGTCCTGTAATTCACCACCCGCCCTTCGCGTGCCCCATCCAGATCGACCAGGTGTAATCTCTTTATGCCATGATCCTGGAAGCGGAGGGCCATATCGAGCGGCTCGCCATATTCAGACTTTCGGGAGTAATCGCCCTTAGTGAGGCGGACACACTTCCCGTTGATAATGTCAATTGCTGGAATAATATCGATCATAATGAGATAAAATTTTCTAATATTTTCTGCCCTGTTAATCCGCTCTTTTCCGGATGAAACTGGGTTGCATAAAAATTATCCTTCTGCATCGAAGCACTGAAGTTCATGATATAGTCACAAACAGCTGCAGTATCCTCACAGAACGGCACATAGTATGAGTGGACAAAATAGACATATTCACCCTCGTTCACGCCCCTGAAAAGATCACCTTTGGGCTGAAGGAGCCTGTTCCAGCCCATATGCGGAACCTTATCTTCAGCAGGGAATTTACGCACCGGCTGGTCAAATATGCCGATACACTGCGTATCTCCCTCTTCAGAAATCCTGCACATCAATTGTTGGCCCAGGCATATACCAAGTACCGGCTGCTGAAGCTCTTTCAGAAGGATGTCCAGTCCATGCTCAGAAAGATACTTCATGGTATTGGCTGCCTCACCGACACCGGGAAAGATTACCTTATCGGCCGCCCTGATCCGCTCATGATCGTCCG
>CAYOVC010000330.1:0-3414 GCA_964407305.1 uncultured Bacteroidaceae bacterium
ACCCGTCTCTATGAGAATGGAATTTGAAGATCGGACCGCTTATCGGTCAAAAGAACTTATTGATAGTTCTTTGTATATGTTAGAACGTTTTTTTCTACAACAAATATAGACCAAACTATTTTAAAAAACTAATTAAAATAGGAAAAATCATCATTTTTATCGAAAATTTTTCTGATTACATGATTTGCCAGGCGACTCGCGCCTATTCTGAACTTTTCAGGATTTAGCCACTCCTCTCCAAGGATATGGCGTACAATGCCATAATATTCATAGGCAGATTCTATGGTTGAAATCCCTCCTGCCGGTTTCACTCCAACTTTTTTACCCGTTTTATCATAAAAGTCTTTTATCGCCTGGCACATCACCGCGAAGGAATCGGGACTGGCACCTCCGCCTGCTTTTCCGGTGGATGTTTTAATAAAATCGGCACCGGCATCCATGGCCAGGAACGATGCCTTTCTTACCTCTGCAAGGTCCTTCAGGGAAGAGGTTTCCAATATAACCTTCAGATGTAGCGAACCCATTATATCCTTGATTGTCAGGATCTCTTCAAACACCTCTTCTGTTAGACCAAGTTGGAATTTTCCAACAGATAGAACAATGTCAATTTCATCAGCACCTTCTTCGGCGGCGAGGCCGACCTCTTTTAGCTTGATTTCAAGAAATGTTTGCGAAGCGGGAAACCCTGCACCTACCGAGGCTATATTTACCAGGGGATTGTTGAGTTTTGCCTTTACGATCGGCAGCAGTTGCGGATAGACACAAATTGCAGCCGGCGAGGGGAGTTCCGGATAACTTTCCGGCAGCAGGTTCAGCTGATGACACATCTTTCCAATGTTTTCCGCATTATCTGTTTCACTCAAAGAGGTCAGATCAATCAGACTAAAAATTTGCACCAGGATGTCTTTATCAGGATCATCTGCGTAGCCCGTTTTGCACTGTTTCAAAATCTCCGCCACTGCAGCCGGGTCGACATCATATTGAAATTCGCTGAAGTATTTCATTAGGATTTCTATTTGAGTTTATTATTGTTCAGGTGCCTGCCGGCATCCCTGTTTGTTTTCTTTTCAAGATTCCTGATCAAAGCTTTTTCAAGATCAATCCCTGTTTGATTCGCCATACAGATAAGTACGAATAAAACATCGCACATCTCCTCCTCAAGCGATTTTTTCATATCACTTTGCTTGAACGATTGTTCTCCGTATTTTCTTGCAATAATTCTTGCCAGTTCACCTACCTCTTCTGTAAGCAACGCCATGTTGGTCAGCTCATTAAAATTCCTGATACCATATTTTTTGATCCAATGGTCGATCTCTGTCTGTGCTTCTTTTATCGTCATTTACTCCTTTTTTTTGGTATCGATAATGATGGTTACCGGACCGTCGTTCAGCAGCTCTATGTCCATATGGGCCCCAAATGTGCCAGTTACCACCTTCGTTTCAAGATACTCCTGTAATTGTAAAACAAATTGTTCGTAGATCGGTTCGGCAATTTCGGGTTCGGCTGCCCTGATCCAGGAGGGCCGGTTCCCCTTCTTTGTGCTTGCATGCAGCGTAAACTGGCTTACCACCAAAGCTTCTCCATTGATTTCCTGCAGTGACAGATTCATTTTTCCCTCAGTATCACTGAAGATCCTGAGCCTGGCAATTTTTCCGGCGAGCCATTCGATATCTTTTTCAGTATCTTCGTTTACGATTCCTAAAAAGATGCAGAGTCCAGTGGCAATCGACCTCTGTGTATTGTCATTGATTGCGATACTGGCATATTGTACCCGTTGAATGATTGCTCTCATTGCCCGAAAATACAAAAATCTCTGATGAAAATATATAATGGTGATAATGTTGAGGGGACATCAATGGTTGGTAGGTCAAAAATTCCATTTCAGGCGCAGGTAACCGATAAAGGTGTTCTGCCTTTGAAGACTGCCGTGCAGGGCTTCCAGTTCTGCGGAAAAACCTTGAAAAATCATGGAGGCTTTTAGGTTGTTACTCAACGAGAGATCCACCGAGGGACCAAGGAAGAAACCTTTCCAGTCGGGATAATACATCCCTGCAAGGGATGCATTTAGTAATGGACTGATGGGGTAGGAGAGGCTGGCGAAGAGGGACCATTCAGTGAATCCGATGCGCTTGATGCTCATATCCGTACTGAATAGTTGTACAAAATTGTTCATCTGCATATCTTTTGCGAAAGCGGAATACAACACTTCGGTCTGCACCCACAAGGAATTTCTGAAGGTGTGATCAAAGCCTGCTGAAAACAACAGGCTTCCTGTCGTATCTGCAAAGTGATGCAGGTCCCTGAAATAGCTTACCTCACCCCGGAAAGAGGTATTGGAAATGTTCCCGCTCCATCCGGTTCCAAGCACCAGGTCCTGCCCGGCCAGAATTCCGCCAATCAGCTGAAAATCATAACCAAGTGCATTGAACCGGAAATAACCGGCTGCAGTAATTTGGCTGGCACTGTCGAGCTTGGCCACAAACTCTATATTGGAGGTGATACCCGTGTAATACTGCAGCCTGAGAGCGTCGCTACCTGGCCTCTCAGGGTAATCTACATCGAAATAGGAATACGCATTGAAAATGTCGTTGGGGTTCCACACAAAAGTCTGTCCCCAATTGATCCGTTGTCTTCCAATGGTTGCCACGAAATCAACAAAGGAAAATTCAATATATGCGCGGTCAAGTGTAGAGGTAAAAATATATCCTGTTTTCTCGTTGTAGGCACCATCTGTGGATACAGTAAGATCCAGCCAGCCCGCATCCCTGCCGATAATGCCGGCATACCCCGGAAAACTTGAATAAGTATTGCCCTGTATGAATCTTGTCCTGGCCTGCAGGGAGATTTTTAGCCAGTCGGCCGGATAGAGGTTCATTTTCAGTCGGTTATGTGCCTGGTTTTCCCATAGCCAACCTGTCTGTTCGATATGATAAGTGGTTTGCATATCATTGAGATAGCCAGAGAGGGAAGCGACAGATTGTGTATTTCCTGCAAGGAAAGATGCAAGTAAAAAGAATATGATGATAAGTTTGCGCATATGCGTTATGAGCTAATTTCCGGTGTCTGTTTTTTATTTTCATCGCTGATCACTTTGCCATCCTCGATGGTGACCACCCTCCTGGCTTTTTTAACCACGCGGTTGTCGTGTGTGGAAAAAATAAAGGTGATTTTCTCTTCCCGGTTGAGTTCTTCCATGATATTCAGTAATGTCTCTGTTGACTTGGAATCAAGGTTGGCTGTGGGCTCATCGGCAAGAATAAACTTTGGTTTTGAAGCAAGGGCACGAGCCACAGCAATCCGTTGCTGTTGTCCGCCTGAAAGCCTGGAGGGTCTGCTGTCCGCCCTATTGGCAAGCCCAACTGCTTTAAGCATTTCCATGGTGCGTTGCTCACGTTCCTTTTTGGAACGCTTCTG
>CAYOVC010000331.1:0-3396 GCA_964407305.1 uncultured Bacteroidaceae bacterium
GGGGCTGGACATGACGCTCCTGGCGGAGCTTAATTATCTTCATTGCAACATTCCTGCTACAGACATTCCGCCCCTCTGGGGCTGGCCATGACGCTCCTGGCGGAGCTTAATTATCTTCATTGCAACATTCCTTCTACAGACATTCCGCCCCTCTGGGGCTGGACATGACGCTCCTGGCGGAGCTTAATTATCTTCATTGCAACATTCCTGCTACAGACATTCCACCCCTATCGGGGCTAGATCGGCTCCGTTAGGTGCCGAATGTCTGTAGAACGATCTGCCCACATGAAACCCGCAGCCCCAGCGGGGCGACATGTATAGCCCCGCCAGGGGCGCCATGTATGTAGCTAAATGTATCGGGCTGTATATTCCAAATCACTTCTTAATTACCTCTTCAATCACCCGGGGATAATGTTCATATTCCAATTGGTGGATTTTCGCAGCCAGCGAATCCGGCGTTTCATTTTTGTCGACCGCACATTTTGCCTGGAAGATGATATTGCCATCATCATACTTCTCATTGACATAATGAATCGTGATACCCGATTCCCTTTCCCCATTTGCAATAACCGCCTCATGAACCTTATTGCCATACATCCCTTTTCCACCGTATTTGGGCAAAAGCGCCGGATGAATATTTACAATGGCACCGGGATATTCCCTCAAAAGTGACTCAGGAACCAGCCACAGAAAGCCGGCCAGAACAATGTGACTTACCTGTTGGTCGCGAAGGGCTTGAATGACCCGATCAGAATGATACAGATCATCTTTTGTAAAGGTAAATGTTTCAACACCAAGTTTTTCTGCCCGTTCGATCACCTTTGCACCGGATTTGTTACATAATACCAAACTGACATCAATATTTTCTTTCGGTCGAAAAAAGCGTATGATATTTTCGGCATTGGTTCCCGAACCTGAGGCAAAAATAGCTATTCTATTCATATACAAGTATATAATATATTCACAGTATGATAACAAAGATAGGTTTTCTGCTGTTTATTATGTCCCGGGTAAGAAGAAAAATCATCGTTTTTTTTGAAAATAGTCGAATTTTTTTCATTTCTTTGCACATCTGAAAATAACAATAGTATTAATTAAAAATTTAAGTCATGTCAGACATTGCATCAAGGGTTAAAGCGATCATCGTTGACAAATTGGGAGTTGATGAAAATGAAGTAACTGCAGAAGCCAGCTTCACCAATGATTTGGGAGCCGACTCTCTTGACACAGTTGAGCTTATCATGGAATTTGAAAAAGAATTCAATATGGGAATTCCTGATGATCAGGCTGAAAGTATTTCAACAGTTGGAGAAGCTATCAAGTATATCGAAGATAACTCAAAGTAATTTTTCGAACTAACTATATTCTGTTATGAGGCGGGTCGTTGTAACCGGCATGGGGGCATTGACCCCTGTCGGAAATAATGTAGAGGATTTTTGGAAAAGCCTGATCAATGGCGTTAGCGGGTGTGATCTGATCACCCACTTTGATACGGAATACTATAAAACCAAGTTCGCCTGTGAGCTGAAAAACTACAATACTGCGGATTACTTCGACCGCAAGGAGGCGAGAAAGCTTGACAAGTATGCCCAGTATGGGATGATCGCTGCTGAGCAAGCGTTTCAGCAGGCCGGACTGGCGGAAGCGGAAATTGACAAGGACAGGGCCGGAATTATCTGGGCATCTGGTATCGGGGGCATTGAAACTTTTAAGAATGAAATTGAGAGTTTTGTAGAGGGCAATCGTATTCCACGGTTTAGCCCTTTTTTTATTCCTAAGATGATCTCGGACATCGCTGCAGGGCTGATGTCAATGAAATACGGATACCGCGGTCCCAACTACGGCACCGTCTCTGCTTGTGCGTCCTCCACCAATGCTATTATCGATGCATTCAACCTGATCCGGTTGGATATGGCCGATCTTTTTATCACAGGGGGTTCAGAAGCAGCGATCAATGAAGCGGGATTGGGTGGATTTAACTCCATGCAGGCACTTTCCACCAATAATGAAGAGTACAAAACCGCTTCTCGTCCGTTTGACGCGAGCCGCGACGGGTTTGTGATGGGAGAAGGAGGAGCCGGACTTATACTTGAGGAGCTTGAGCATGCAAAAAGACGTGGGGCTCCAATATTTGCTGAACTCATTGGCGGCGGATTATCAGCAGATGCACATCACCTTACTGCTCCTCATCCGGAAGGTGACGGTGCAGTACTGGTCATGAAGAACGCGCTGCGTGATGCAAAGATTGCCCCGGAAGAGGTTGATTATATCAACGTGCATGGCACAGCCACCCCGTTGGGCGATATATCGGAAGCCAAAGCGATTGTCAGGGTATTTGGCGAACATGCCTACGCATTGAACATCAGTTCAACGAAATCGATGACTGGTCACCTGCTGGGTGCCGCCGGTGCCGTGGAATCACTGGCCGTGATCCTGGCGATCAGGGATGGGATTGTCCCCCCAACAATCAATTTAAAGAACCTGGATCCAAAGATCGATTCCAAATTGAACCTAACACCCAATACTTCACAAAAGCGGGAGGTTAAGGTTGGAATAAGCAATACCTTTGGATTTGGCGGGCACAATACCTCTGCTGTTTTTAGAAAATTTGAGGAATAGATGATACGGGGGGTTCTTACTTTCCTGCTTTACATGTTTCATAAAGACCGGGAATTTTATCTCAGGCTCATTGGTATTTTGGGTTTCCTGCCCGGGGATGTTTCCATTTACAGGATCGCTTTTACCCACAGGTCGGCCTCTTTTCAATTAAAGGATGGTACCATTGCAAACAATGAAAGGCTCGAGTTTTTGGGTGATGCGCTTCTGGGCGCCGTTGCCGCAGAGTTTATTTACCACCATTATGACCATACCAATGAGGGCTATATGACCAAGTTACGTTCCCGCATTGTAAAGCGTAAACACTTGAATGATGTAGCAATAAAAATGGGAATTCCCGGTATCATGTCACTGCATCCTCATACGGTCAATCATTCGAAGCATCTTTTTGGAAATGCACTCGAAGCCCTTGTCGGGGCCATTTATCTTGACAGGGGTTATCGCTGTGCGTACAGGTTTTTCCGGAACAGGATGATAAGAGGACATGTTGACCTGGATAGTCTTGTTGAAAAAGACACCGACTACAAGAGTCAGCTGATTGAGTGGGCCCAGAAGAACAAACACGAAGTTGTATTTTTATGTCACGAAGGTTGCGACACAACGGGTAAGATTCCATCATTTCAGTCGACGGTGCAGATTGGCCATGTTGAATCCGGATCCGGATCGGGCGATTCAAAAAAGGAGGCGGAGCAGCAGGCTGCAAAAATTGCACTGATGGGAATTTCCAGGTAGCTTCCCTGTTTTTTGCATCGTCCGGCACATTCAACAATTTCTACAGTT
>CAYOVC010000332.1:0-3342 GCA_964407305.1 uncultured Bacteroidaceae bacterium
CCATACACGTGATTATATATTGTTTTTTCATACCTGTTTATTTATTGTTGTCTACAAGGACTTTGTACAGGTAAACAACTACGTGAACCCGATGGTTCAATAACCAGAACCATCTTTAGGTTTGCAAAAAGACAAAATATCATTAATTTTGGTAGATTACAAAAACAAACACAATGGGAAAAGGAGATAAAAAAACCAGGAGAGGAAAACTGTTTAACAGATCGTATGGCAAACTGAGGCCTCGCAAGAAAGACACTGGAAAGGTCCCTGCAGAACCACGCGCTAAAAAATGGGTACAAAAATCATCCAGGCCAAAGCCTCAAAAGGAAAATATAAAGGTGGATGAGGAAGTGCAACAACCATCCCCTGAAAAAAAAGAGACACAGGCCGGATCGGAAATGAAGGTTGAAAAGTCAGAAAAACACCCCCCTGCAGAGAAGAAGGCCCAGGGAGACACCAATGAAAAGCCTGCTACAGCAGAACCCCCGAAAAAAGAGCCGGAAAAAAAGGAGCCTGCTGCAAAACCTGTCGCTAAAGAAAAAGAGAAAAAAGCTGAATCTGCTGAAGGAAAACCCGCCTCTGAAGCAAATAAAGAGAAAGGTACCTCCTCTGAAGAAAAGTCTGCAACAGTGAAAAAGGAAGATTCAAAAGCCGAGACCGGAAAAAAAGCTGACACGAAGAAGGGTGATGAGGAGACTGAGAACAAAAAAAAGCAGGAAAACGGGTAGAGCAGAAAGCAGCGTAGGACTACTTGTGCATGTATGCGCGGCTGTTGGTTACAATAAGAATTGATGGATTGACAGGAGATGTACGCCATTCTCGATATTGAAACAACGGGTGGGAGTCCGCGCAATGACAAGATCACTGAAATAGCTGTTTTCTTTCATGACGGCACAAAAATTACCGGAGAGTGGTCCACGCTGATCAACCCTGAAAGGTCCATCCCCCCTTTCATTACCGGTCTTACTGGCATCACCAATGATATGGTTACAGATGCCCCCAAATTTTATGAGATCGCTAAAGAGTTGGTCGAACGAACAGAGGGACTTATGATCGTAGGTCATAATGTAAAATTCGACTATGGCTTCATAAAAAGCGAATTCAGCAGACTGGGATATGATTTTCATCGGCAAACGATATGCACCATTCAGCTGAGCAGGAGGATCATACCCGGCCATAAATCTTACAGTCTGGGAAAGCTCTGTCCGGAGGTTGGCATAAAAATTACCAACCGCCACCGTGCCGCAGGCGACGCGCTGGCAACGGTGAAGTTGTTCGAGATGCTTCAGCAAAGAGCACTGCTTGCGGGCAGCTCCCTCAGCGTCCACCTGCCTTCAGCCAAAAAATATAAAAACCTGAACGGAAATCTTTCGGTAGAGGACATTGAATCATTGCCGGAGAAGGCCGGAACCTACTACTTCTATGACGATAAAAACAGGCTGCTGTATATCGGGAAAAGCAAATCTATCAAGAAAAGAATCCTGTCGCATCTTGGAAACTGCGAGGGAAAACGGGCCATGGAGCTGCGGGAAAGGATCGCGTCGGTATCGTACGATCTGACGGGCAGTGAGCTGATCGCGCTTCTGAAAGAGTCGGAGGAGATTAAGCAGAACAAACCACTGTATAACCGTGCCCAGCGCCGGTCATTGTCGCACTGGGGACTGTACACCTCGCATGACAGTTTTGGTTACACGACACTTAAGCTGGCGCGGCTGGCCGATATGGTCGAAACGCCTGTTACAGCATTCAACAATAAAGCAGAGGCACGGGAGTATCTTACCAGGCTGGTGGAAAAGCATTGGTTGTGCCAGAAGCTCAGTGGGTTGTATCATACCGATGGGGCCTGTTTTCACTATAGCATCCGTCAATGTAACGGGGCCTGCATTCAGCAGGAGTCTGTGAAAGTCTATAATAAACGGGTAGATGATCTGCTGGCGGGATTCAGGTTTGACCATGGCAATATGCTGATCATTGACCAGGGAAGGGACCCGGAGGAGCGCAGCATTATCCGGGTAGAAAAGGGCATGTACATGGGATTCGGGTATATCTCAACTGCTGAAGGATACCTGAGCGTGGACCAGATGCTGGAGTGTGTAAAGCCGGCGCTTGACAACCGGGATGTAAGACAGATCCTCAGCAGCTGGCTCAGAAAAAACAAGGTGGAGAAGGTACTCTATTATTGAGCGTCTTACTTGTCCAATTCCTTCAGGCTCTCCATGGCCGGCAGATCCATTCCTTTTGTCAGGCTGGCAATACTCTTCAGATCGATAATGCCATCTATAGCGATCAGCACATCTTCATCGTTACCTGAGACAACCAGGAGAAATTCCCTGATCTCACCGCCTGACTCCCTGACGAGAAATACAACCTCCTCATTGGCCTCCTTTACGGTCATCATCTCCTTGTACTCCTGCCTGGGCAGGATTTCCAGCAGCTCCTTTCCGAATGCTGCAGATCCCTTGCTGTCACGCGTAAGAATGCGGATAGATTCAATGCCTGATGTGGCATTTTTGAATGACTCATATTCCGGATCGCTGGTTTCGATGTTTGAGAGAAACTGGAACATAAACTTATTGATCACAACTGTAGTATATCCATCTTTCCCCGCATACTTGTTAAAAACCTTGTCCACCGAAGACTGCGCACTTAACGTGAGGGTAAAGAGCATCAGGTACATTGCTATAATTAATTTTTTCATGGTATTCTATTGTTAGGTTTATTAATTGATTTTAATTTGATCAGCCTTCTCAAGGTTCCCGAGCAGGTTTAGTTCACGGGAACCACTTGAAAATTTCCTGATAGTGCTGACGGACTCCATGCCTTTGCTGACCTGCTGTAGGTTTTCGAGTTCAGCAGTTCCTGTGTTCCATTTACTGGAAACATATTCAAGGGCCCTCCTGGCCTCGATATATGCGATCTCCGGATCTTCAATGGCATATTGCTGAATAGACTGTTGATGATCACCGCGGATAATGCCCAGATATACGCTGAGAAGGACCAACAGCCCTGCAGCGAGGCCTGAAAGGGAGTAGATACCTATCCTTCGCACCCTTGACTCAGATTTTGCTGCAGTATCCAGTCTTTCTATCAGTTTCTTATTCAGGTCCGATGGTACATCAACCGGTTGCTTCAGATCGGTCATGGACCTGAACAGGTCACGGTCGGCAAGGAGCTCCTGCGGCAGCTTACCGGTCTCCATAAAGAAACGCTCCAGTTCCATCTCTTCAGACTTGCTGGTTGCTCCTTCATAGAACCTGTCAAGCAGTTCTTTTATGTGTTTTAATTTATCCATGATGCATACTGTTTTTGCAACATCTCTTTCAACTGTTTTCTTGCCCTGGA
>CAYOVC010000333.1:0-3340 GCA_964407305.1 uncultured Bacteroidaceae bacterium
GAACTGAAGCAGCGCCATCTGGGCGGTGGCATCCTGCATGGCCACCCTGTCGGGGGCAAAATTCACGTAATCGATACCCCGCTTGAAATTTGCGATCCCGGAAGGGTCGTACAGGTGACTGTATAAAATTTTCTCGGTGAGGGTGAGGGGCCTGCCGATGGCCTTTCTTGCTTTTTCGAGTTGTTCAGGTAATTTGCTGTAATAGTTCCGGATGAGGTCGAGATCGAATGCCATATGGATTTTTTTTTATGTGTCCTGACAAAATTAGTGATTTGACTTGAAATGGCCGCCGGTTGATGAAAATTGCAAGCGGTTCAAGTGGTTTTTTCATACATGTGACACCTTTGCAAATGATATTGTTCAGTTTTTTGCATCATTTGGATCAATCTTTCAGGGATTTTCAAAATGTCTCACCAGGATACACGGATTTTATGTAAGTTTAGGGGTGAATTTTTTCATGGAATGCGTATCTGCAACTTTTTAACGCCCATGCAGATATTCAAACATGTGAATTCCACCCGGTCATTTATGATATGCTCATTGCTTAAAAATTAGGTTAACCATGAAATTGGGTGTACATTTTCGTGAAAATCTGCTGATCGCCTTCAAAGCGATCCGCACCAGCCTGCTCAGAACGATCCTTACCGTTCTGATCATCGCTTTCGGCATTATGGCGCTTGTAGGTATCCTCACAGCAATTGATGCTATACAAAATAGTCTGACCGATCAGTTCAGCCTGATGGGAGCCAACACTTTTACCATTGAGTCGAGAAGTATGAATGTGACCATAGGCAACCAGACATACAGGAAGAAAAACTACTCATTTATTGATATGAAGCAGGCCAGGGAGTTCAAGGAGCGGTTTGACTTTCCTGCAGAGGTTGCTATCCAGACCTGGGCATCAGGCAGTGCCGTGATTAAGCACAGGGACTTCCGGTCCAATCCAAATGTGCGTGTGATGGGGGTTGATGATGGCTATATCTTTACCGCAGGATACCAGTTGGTTAGAGGAAGGAATTTTAACCAGGCCGATATTTTGAACAGCGAGCCGGTTGTGATCATAGGCAGTGATGTTGCAGAATCAGCCTTCGGGGATTCAGAGGATCCGCTGAACAGGTTCCTGGTTATTGGCAATGGAAGATACAGGGTGATCGGCGTGCTAAAACCCCGCGGCACATCCATGGGGATGGGTTCAGACAGGTTGTGTCTGCTTCCCTACTCCAATGTGCGCCAGTATTTCTCTCGTCCATCCATGAATTATAATATTAGCGTGCGGACCTATGATCCGATGCTGATGGACCTGGCCATATCGGAGGCCGAAGGATTGTTCAGGCTTGTCAGGGGACTGGATCCTGGTGATGAGAGTGACTTTAATATTACAAGCAGTGACCAGCTTTCTCAGATGCTGCTGGAAAATCTCCGGTTCGTCCGCTTTACAGCAGTGGCCATCGGTATTATTACGCTGCTCGGTGCAGGGATTGGTTTGATGAACATCATGCTGGTATCGGTTACTGAGCGGACCAGGGAGATCGGAACCCGAAAGGCACTGGGAGCAAAATCGAAAATGATCAGGCGCCAGTTTTTGTACGAAGCGATAGTTATAGGGCAGATTGGAGGTGTTGTTGGAATAATTTTAGGTATTTTAATTGGAAATGCTGTATCTTTAGCCATTGGAACAAGTTTTATTGTTCCATGGAGTTGGATCATGATGGGGGTACTTGTTTGCTTCGTTGTGGGACTTTTATCGGGAGTTATACCGGCCAGGAAAGCGTCCGGACTTGATCCGATCACTGCATTACGACATGAATAAATAGAATCTTTGTTATGGAAGATATATATTTGAAAAAAACATTTAATGCACCCGAAATCGAATTTATCGCTTCCAAAGGTGAGCTGAATATTGAGGGGCGTTCGATTCCGGAGGACCCGGGAGAGTTTTACGAAATTCTTCTCGACTGGTTGAATGACTATTTTCTGGATCCGGCTGAAGAGACTGTTTTGAATGTAAAGCTTGAATATATTAACAGCGGTTCTTCAAAATATATGCTTGAACTCCTTCGAATCCTTAAGGTCAATTACATGAAAGGAAGAAAAGTGCTTGTGAAATGGTTTTTTGAGGAGGGTGATGAGTCGATCCAGGAGTTGGGACAGCATTATGAGCAGACGATGCAGATACCTTTCGAAATTATTGAGTTTTATTGATGGTAGAATACTTTGGCAGATTCTAAAACAGGGAGTCATTGCATGCAGTGTAATTGATGTAAACGCTCTTAACCGGATATAAAAAAAGCCGCCCAAAAGGCGGCTTTTTTTTAGATGCTATTTGCTATTATGCAAACATCATTGGGATCAGGTCAACAACCCTGGCTGAATAACCCCATTCGTTGTCATACCATGAAAGAACCTTCACAGTCTTTCCATTAACCATGGTCGACAGTGCGTCAAAAATGGATGAATGGGCGTTGTGAATAATGTCAACCGATACGATTGGATCCTCAGTGTATTCCAAAATACCTTTCATCGGACCTTCAGCGGCTTTTTTCATCGCAGCATTGATCTCTTCAATGGAACCCTCTTTTTTCAGGTTGGCTACGAGGTCTACACATGAACCGGTCGGGGTTGGCACCCTGACTGCCATACCATCAAGTTTTCCATTTAGCTCGGGAATCACTTTTCCAACAGCTTTTGCTGCTCCGGTAGTGGTTGGGATCTGTGAAACAGCAGCTGATCTTGCCCTGCGCAGGTCACTGTGCGGCATATCGAGGATCGCCTGATCGTTGGTATACGAGTGAATCGTGGTCATGAGTCCGTTTTCAACACCAAAAGTATCATTCAACACCTTCACCACAGGGGCCAGGCAGTTGGTGGTACATGAGGCATTGGATATGCACTCGTCTGTAGATTTTAATGCATCATCGTTCACACCCAGTACGATCATATTGTCGATCGTATCCTTGGAGGGAACCGTAAGGATCACCTTCTTGGCACCATTCTTCAGGTGGTCACCATAGCCACCTTTTGCACTCTCCTTTTCACGAAATACACCAGTCGACTCAACCACTACATCTGGAGTCTCTTTCCAGGAAATGTTCGCTGGACTTTTTTCAGCGGTCACGAAATATTTAACACCGTCTACAATGATGTTCTCATCATCGAATGAAACACCCGGAAACTGCCCCTGGGTGGAGTCATACTTGAGCAGGTGGGCAAGCGTTTTGTTATCGGTAAGGTCATTGATTCCAACAACGACGAGATCATCTCTTTCCAGTGCGAGTTTAAACACATTACGACCGATTCGGCCAAAGCCATTAATGGCAACTTTAATTTTTCCCATAATTTA
>CAYOVC010000334.1:0-3320 GCA_964407305.1 uncultured Bacteroidaceae bacterium
TCACGCATTCGGCGGTTTCATCATGAAGTATGTATGTATTTACACCAAAGGAGTTGAATACCAGTTTTTCAAGATGTATCATGTTTATTTGGTTTTTCCTTGTAACAATGGAACAAATGCGAAATAACCATGTTCGGACTTTTCAACTTTTTTTTCATTTTTCTTTTGGATCAAAAGCATTTTCTGTCCGAACCGGTCGCCCACCGGAATGACCATACGGCCGCCCACAGCCAGCTGTTCCAGTAATTTTCCAGGAACCTCCTTTGCCCCCGCAGTGACAAGTATTCTGTCAAATGGGGCAAACGCAGGTAACCCCTCATAGCCGTCACCATAATAAAACCCCGGGTTGTACCCCAAAGGCATGAGCTGGTTACGTGCTGCCAGGTAAAGCTCCCTGATCCTTTCGATCGTGTAAACCCGGGCGCCCATTTCAAGCAGCACCGCCGCCTGGTAACCAGATCCGGTTCCAACTTCGAGTACCTTCTGATGTTTTTTGGGATCAAGCAATTCAGTCTGAAATGCCACAGTATATGGTTGAGATATCGTTTGCCCTGAGGCTATCGGAAACGCTTTATCGGTATAGGAATGATTGATAAAGCCACTGTCCATAAAGAGATGTCGGGGCACCCTGTTCATGGCTTCCAGGACCTCCTCGTTCTTTATCCCTTTTTCCCTCAGAGAGTCAATGAGTTTTTGCCGTAGTCCCTTATGTCTGAATGAATCTTTCATATCACTTTTTCGATTGTAAATGCTAAAAATCCGTTTAATATTAGGTGGTTTTGCCGGCAATAAAGTTAGAAGGAAAAAGCTTATTTTCTAAAGTTCAACCGGTACTTTCATTTCCGGTAGATGTTATTGAGCACCATGTTTACCATCGTCTTTTAACGATGTTAATTGATCCTCAATAAATTATATTTATTCTATATACAGACATATTCATATTTTTTTTTCTACTTTCGTGCAATTTTTTTGGTACGATTTTAGTTAATAGTTTAGACTTTACAGTTTTATATGCGTAAGAATCACAGGGGGCAGCGTATCAGGTATATGATCTTTGATTACCTCGCAGCAGGGACTGCGTGGACAATCTTCTATTTGCACCGCAAACTGAACGTTGAGCCCCAGATATTTGGTTATGGTGTTCCGGTAAACCTGGATGTCAGGTTCTGGCTGGGGGTTTTAGTTATGCCTGTGGCATGGCTTGTCCTCTATTATTTTTCCGGTTTTTACGAAAACATATTCAGGAGGTCGCGACTGGATGATTTTTTGCGCACCTTTCTAACGGTGCTGTTCGGCACGGTAATCATCTTTTTCCTGCTGATCCTGGATGATGTTATTCCGGACTACACCCATTATTACAACCTGTTTTTTACTTTGTTTTTTCTTCATTTCATCCTTACACTCATACCGAGGATGATACTTACCAACAGGACGGTAAACAAGGTGCATACTCGAAAATTGGGCTACAATACAATATTTATAGGGAGCAATGAAAATGCCCGTGAAGTGTACCTCGACCTTCAACAGGAAAAATATGCAAGTGGTCATTTCATTCTTGGTTTTGTCAATGTGCACCATAAGGAGCATTACCAGTTGCAGGACCACATTCCCCACCTGGGAGGCATGGACAGACTGGAAGAGGTGATCCGCAAAAACAGGATAGAGGAGGTGGTTATTGCCCTGGAATCATATGAGCACAGAGAGATTGGGGAGATAATCAACCGGCTGAATCTGATGGATATACGCATAAGTGCAATTCCAAGTATGACCGACATACTTTCCGGACGGGTGAAGTCGACCACAATCTTTGAAACCCCGCTTCTTGAGGTGACCCATGAACTGATGCCGGTGTGGCAATCCAATCTGAAGCAACTTTCAGACCTTGTCCTCTCCGTGTTGGCGCTGATCGTATTGCTGCCACTTGTAATTTTTGTGGTAATTGGAGTTAAATTGTCTTCTCCCGGACCGCTATTTTACAAGCAGGAGCGTATAGGAAGGTACGGAAAGCCCTTTAAAATTATTAAGTTTCGTTCGATGTATAACGGTGCTGAAACCAATGGTCCGGAATTGTCAAATAAAAATGACCCCAGGATTACCCGGTTCGGCCAGTTTATGAGAAAACACCGGCTCGATGAAATCCCTAATTTTATCAATGTGTTGCGGGGGGAGATGTCGCTCGTTGGTCCAAGACCTGAAAGGAAATACTTTATTGAAAAAATCATTAAGGAAGCTCCACATTATGTTCATCTACATAAGGTTAAGCCCGGAATTACCTCTTGGGGACAGGTGAAATACGGTTATGCTGAAAATGTGGAACAGATGATACGACGGTTGCGATACGATATTCTCTACATTGAAAACATGTCCCTTTTCGTGGATATAAAAATTCTGCTCTACACAGTAGCAACCATATTCCGTGGTTCCGGGGTTTAAATCTTTACCCCTGCATTCTGATCAACCGGTTCTGTAGTTAGTTGCTCAACTTCCGGCTTAAATTTATAGTAATCCGCAAGCTTTTTCTCCCTAAGCAGTTATGCTGGGATGATACTAATTAAGCCCCCTGGCTTCCAACAGGGCATCTACGTCGGGCTCCTGTCCCCTGAAATTAATGTACATTTCCATTGGATCCTCTGTGCCTCCTTTGGCCAGAATATTCTTCCTGAATGAAAGTGCCAGCTCCTGGTCAAACAGATCCCCCGCTTCAACAAATGCATTAAAGGCATCCTTATCCAGCACTTCTGACCAGATGTAACTGTAGTACCCGGCGGAGTATCCCCCGGAAAAGATGTGGCTGAAGTAGGTGGATTTATAACGTGGTATGATCTCGTCGATCAGGCCAACCTCCTCCATAGCTTCATTTTCAAAAGCTGTGACATCAAGATTTTTTACTTCATTAATGGTGTGGTATCGCATGTCAAGTATAGAGGCCGCCAGGTATTCTGTCGTAACAAAACCCATGTTGAATTTGCTGCTTGCCTCAAGTTTATCCAGTAGTTCATCAGGTATCGGATCGTCTGTTTCATAATGCTTTGCATAAGTTTTCAGCACATCCGGGTCTCCTCCCCAGTTCTCCATGATCTGCGAAGGAAGTTCAACAAAATCCCTTGGCACGCTTGTTCCGGAAATACTTGGGTAGGTGCAATCAGAAAATTGTCCGTGCAGGGCGTGACCCATTTCATGGAAGAAGGTAAGGGCCTCATCGAAGGAGATGAGGGCAGGTTGATCGCCTGTCGGTTTTGAGAAATTGCAAACAATTGAGCCAATCATATGGATATTTTCTCCATCCCGTAAATGCTGCTTCCTGTAATCGGTGCTCCAGG